>NZ_JBFSSD010000035.1:0-55335 GCF_041466145.1 Vibrio sp. 10N.239.312.D08
GAACCGCAATAACGCTTACCTTTCGCAAGTCCTTGCAGGGCAAGGGGCTTCGTAAGCTTGCCCTGACTCAAAAGGTCATTGAGTTCATCAACCGTCACACCTAGCTTCTCTGGATTCTGCTCCAAACGAATAATTGGCAGACCCAAAACCTGTGCGCCCTTAATCAACTTTCCACAGTTAGAAATAAGTGTCTCACTCTCATCAACAAGGCGTGCAAGCTTACCTTGCACGTCCACAACCACCAAACATGTATTTTATTTCATTAGCATGTGTATTCCTTGTTTTTGGCAGCCTAACTCACTAAGCAACCGGATGAGCATTTTATCTACTATGTAACGATTTAGCTTACAAAGCCATACAGTAATACGTATAAGACTACGGAATAATGCTCACCAACGGTCGAAAGGTCGCAAAACAAAAATAATTGATACTGGCATGACATTTAAGAGTGAGTAACAAAAATGAACAAGATAACAAAATCAGCATTAGCACTGGGTTTAATCAGCGCAGTTTCTCTTCCAGCTTTAGCTGCAGGTACTGACGGCGGTGCGTACATCGGTGGCGGCCTTGGTGTGTACCAAGATTCTGATACAGACGGTCAAGGCAACCTAGACTCAGACGGCATGGGTTACAACCTATATGGTGGCTACCAGTTCAACCGTATCGTTGGTGTTGAACTTGGCTACAACGATTACGCAGACTACAAAAAAGGTGCTGCAAAACTGTCGCCAACTTCTATTTCGTTATCAGCAAACCTAGGTTATACGTTCGACAACACGATTCGTCCATTCGTGCTTGCAGGTTTAAGCTCTGTTGACCTAAACGCAAATAACGCAGCTCTATATGATGACGATAGCGGTACCGGTTTCCACTTTGGTGTTGGTGTTGAATACACGCCAATCGAACATCTAACACTACGCCTAATCTCACAAGCAGACGCAGTGAGTGTTGAGAACGACTACGGCTTTAAGAAAGAAGACAAAACACTTGCCTTCAACAGCATTAGCTTCGGTGGTTCTTACAACTTCTAATGTGATTGAACCACATAGAATAAGCTGAACATACTAATTCACTTTGCTGTTCCACCTTGTCATGAAGGTCACTCAGTAAAGTAAATTTTTTGTATCTACACACCTTAGCGTCATTTCACTTTAGCCAGTTTATCGCTCAGCGCCTTCTATTTGAGCTTTATGCATTGATATTAGAGCTTTCTTGGTAGCGAGACTAAAATAAAGGGATAAGTGACACAGGAAGACAAGACCTATGAATCTACCACGCTTAAACATGTCGATAAACAAACTCCCTTTCGTTTTGGCAGTGTATTACCTGCTTGTCATTAACTTGCCTATCTCACGCGAACTGTTCAATATTCTTAGTGCCTCACAAGCCGAAAGCATTGGGTTTATCATCTCGATCCCATTTTTCTTTCTCGCCGCATTCAACTTTATCTTTCAAGTATTCAACTGGCCGATATTCGCCAAAGCTTTTTTTATCTTGTTACTACTTACTTCCTCTTTAGTCAGCTACAGCATGTTCAACTACGGCATTTTTGTAGACTATGGAATGATAGAAAACGTCTTCGAAACCAACAGCGGAGAGGCTGCTAGCTACCTAAGCAGCTATTCTATTTTATGGTTTGTTCTGATGGGAGGAGTCCCGTCACTGCTGCTTTTATTTACGGATCTTGAAAGAGAATCTTGGAAAGATTTTGCTATTGGGAAGGCGATTGGATTGCTCTCTTCGTTGATCGTCATTGCCATCATTGCCGGGTTGTTTTACAAAGATTATGTGTCGATTGGTCGTAATAACTCTCATCTTAAAAAGATGATCATTCCGACCGAATACGTCGCTTCAACCGCAAAATACATCAACAATACTTACATCAAAGAACCGATTCCTTACCAAGAAATCGGCTTAGATGCGCAGCTAAAACCAGAAGCTAAACAAGCTGAAAAACCAACCTTATTGGTGTTTGTTCTTGGTGAAACAGCACGTGTATATAACTACCAATATTATGGCTATGAGAAAGAAACCAATGCTCATACCAAACCCTATAATCCGATTTTTTTCTCTGATGTTCAGTCATGCGGAACAGCCACTGCGGTTTCTGTGCCGTGTATGTTTTCTAACATGAACCGAAGCAACTACGATCGCGACAAAGCCTACAACCAAGATAACGTGGTCGACATTATGAACCGCGCGGGCATTCACTCTATCTGGCGAGAGCACGATGGTGGAGACAAGGCGGTCGCACATCGAATCAAAGAGATGACTCTCGTCGCCAAAGACAGCGACCCGCTGTGTAATAAAGATGTGTGCTATGACACAGCCATGCTAGAGAACTTCGAACAAGATACTCAAGATCTTAAACAAGATAGCATCATTTTCTACCATATCTCAGGATCTCACGGCCCAACTTACTTTGAGCGATACCCAGAAGATCATAAGAAGTTTGTGCCAGACTGCCCACGTTCTGATATCGAAAACTGCACCAAAGAGCAAGTGGTCAACACCTACGACAACACCATCTTGTACACAGATTTCTTTCTATCACAGGCTATTCAGAAGCTAGAGAAACTGACCGATAAGTACAATGTTGCGCTGATGTACATTTCCGATCACGGAGAATCATTGGGAGAAAATGGCGTCTACTTACACGGCATGCCTTATTCATTGGCACCGAAAGAGCAAACCCATGTGCCTATGATAATGTGGATGTCTGATGGTTTCGCCGAGCAGAAAGGGATAAACCAGACCTGCTTAAGAAAGGCAGGCAAAGAACAGAGCTTCTCCCAAGATAATCTGTTCGACTCTTTACTCGGCCTAATGGATGTACAAACCAAAGAATATCGAGAGAACCAAGACATTTTTTCTGCGTGTCGGTAGTGCTTTTGCTTATGTAAACCATCGGAAAACTCGAGTTGCCTGAACAAGCTCTCCTCAACTTCTCCTAAAAAGAAAAGACCTCGGTCTTTTCTTTTTTTTCGTCGCTAACATGGAGCCAGAGTGCTAATTTATAACGATGAAACAATGAGCTACATTTAATAGAGACAATAATGGAAGAGTACGTCGTGCTCCAAAGACCAACCTGTCTTATTAGACTTTATCTCACTCACATCGATCATTGAACTTACCAAGATTAAGCTCAGTTCAATACCGCGCCTGAATGGCGCATAATATCAATGTTTACGTCATATCATTAAGGACAAATGAATGGACGCTTTCATAATTTCAAGCTGGCAATTTTCTGAGGGGGTGGCACATGAACACACCACCAGCCCAGCCTCATTCGAGCAATCAACTTGGTATCACTGCCAAAGAGATGCTGACGGTTTGAGAGAATGGCTCCACAGTAATACGGTTCCAAATGCCATCATCGATTCATTACTCACCGATGACACCCGCCCTCGGTTCGAACAATTTGGCCACGACTGTTTTTTGATGATTCTGCGAGGCATTAATCTAAACGAAGGTGCTAACCCTGACGACATGCTTAGCCTACGCATCTTATGGTACAAAGGCACTTTAATATCAACACGTAAAGTTCCTTCAAAAGCGGTCAGTAATCTGATATCTGATCTCAAACAAAACCAAGGCCCTACATCATTACCTGATGTGTTGTTGGGCATGATCCGTGGAATCAACCACAGTATTTCAACCTTCCTAGCACCCGTCGAACTATTAATTGACGAGTTAGAATCTACATCCAATATCGACATAAGATCCATTAACGCTCTACATTCAAGGCTACTCAGACTAAGGCGTTATTTGAAGCCACAGAAATACGTTTTTGAAGATTTAATGAGTGACCTACCTGCGCCATTGAGTAAGCACAACAGTCATATAAAGAACAGCCTTGATACCATCCTGAGAATTAACGAGTCTGTTGAGTTTTACATCGAACAAATTAATGTATTTTTAGCGAGCCTAAGTCAGCAACAAGCTGAAAAAATGAATAGAAATACGTACCTATTTTCTATCATTGCAGGTATTTTCCTCCCTGCTGGGTTTTTCACCGGTTTACTGGGTGTCAATATCGCTGGGATACCCGGAACAGATAACCCGATAGCATTTCCACTATTTTGCGTTGGGCTGCTCGTGGTCATAGCGGCAGAGGTCGTTATTTTGAAAAAATTGAGGTTTATTTAATGGTTGAGTTTTTGCAATCCAATATGTGGCTTAGACAAGTAGTTTTAGGTTTACTTCTTATCACTGTGTATTGGGTGATCAAACGCTTAGGTAAGAACTGGATAGAAACATTAGCGGAAAATAAACGTGTCGAATTGAAGCGAAAGCAGTTCGTGATTAAGTGTTTCAATATTGTTCTGTTTCTACTCTTCATCGCTGTGTTTACGATTGTTCTTAACTTGGGTTTTGGTGATATTTCTCTGTTCTTGTCTTCGATATTTGCGGTGCTGGGTGTCGCTTTATTCGCGCAATGGTCGATTCTAAGTAACCTCACAGCCAGCGTACTAATATTTTTCGTCTTCCCTTATCGCATTGGCGACAGAGTAAGAGTCGCGGAGAAAGACGAAGACATCAGCGGTGTGATCATCGATATCACCATGTTCCATGTTATTCTTCGACACAGTTCGGGCAACATCATCACCTACCCTAATAACCTGATCCTACAAAAAGGCGTGATCAAAGTTTTGGTTGAACCGGAAGCAAAAAGTGAAGCAGGTGATACTGAGCTAACCAAAACTGAAAATTCAGAATCATAAGATCTACTGGTGCCTTAGATATCGGCAAGTCAAACAGATAGACACAGCGAACTGATTCGTAAGATATTAAAAGAGCTTAGTTCGACATGGATTGCAAAACTTGGCGATAAAGGACATTAGAGAGAAGCTTCAATAAGGTAAAAAGTCTAACACCCAATACTTACGCCAAACAAGGCGGATTAACCATAGATGTGTATGGTGGAGTGAGATCTGACTAACCCACCTTTTCTCTATGACGAACGCACTGTTTATAACTTACACCTCTGCCTTTTGTGTCTCATTCGTAGCAAGTTTTATTGAGTTTAGAATTGCGACTAAATATACTGGGGACATCATCAGACGGAGGACAAAAATGAATAATAAAAACAAACATATAGTTTTAATTCATGGTCTATATATGCCTGCGTTGATCATGCAGTATCTGGATAGAAACTTCAAAAAACGCGGCTTTACAACGCACAAGTTTGCCTACAACTCGCTGCGTTTCCCTTCTGCAGCCAAACGCCTCAATCGCTTCGTGAATGCTCGCTTTAATGAATACGATGAGGTCTATTTCTTTGGTCACTCACTCGGTGGCTTACTCATTCGTCACTACTTTAAGTTTTATCAGCCCAATTTTGCCGACACCTGCATTATTACCGCAGGGACGCCGCACAATGGGGCAACTATCGCCAAAACACTGTCGAATCATGGGCTTGGTTTTATATTTGGTTCGAGCAAAATGATCTTAAGCGATGGCCTGGGTGATTATGATATTGATGTGCCGATTGGCGTGATTACAGGTACCTACGACGCCGGAGTCGGACGTATTGTTCTGGGAAGAAACCCGGGCGATGGCACAGTCACACTCGAAGACGCCAACCTGAGAGGAGCAACGGATACTTACGCCCTCAAACTCAACCACACGGCGCTCGTCTACTCCAAAGAAGTCGTAACACTGTCGGCTCAGTTCATCGAACACAGAGCTTTTAAGGATGCTTCATAGCTTATTTCCATTAGCTTTTGCGCGTTGACTCCTGTATCGAGCTCTGTTCTCTTATATGTGAAAGACAAAAACAAAAATACCACTCTGCGATAAGAGTGGTATTCAAAGATTCATTACTGAAAGTGAGTGCTTGTTATACTTTCTATACTTGTTACAAGCGATTAACTCGTGTTGGTAGGAACACCTCACCCAACATGCATCGCACCGAACCACCACCAATGTCTTCAATCGTTTTCACGTTAAATGGTAGCAGCTTGCCGTGTGTCGAAAGCTGAGCTAGTTGGGCTGGAGAAAACGCATCGTAAGCCGATTGAGACATCGCGATCACCTTGTCGCCATTCACGGTTTCCAATTGCAGAATATTACCGCAGAATCGGTTCATCTGATCAATTGAGATAGAGATAACCTGCTTATCTTTAGCAAGCGACTTCACCACAAAGCGGCGTTCAAACTCAGGAATCACTTCATCACAGATCACGCAGAAGTTATCGCCAATCGCCATCATCACATTGGTATGGTAAATCGGTTGGCCAGACGGTAATGCCGTTTGGAACGAGACCACGCGAGAATAACCAATGCGCTTCGCATAATCTTCTAACACTTCGCGGTCACAACGCTGAGAAAGCGCAGCGTAGATGGTCTTGTTGATATGGTCGATAACCATAACGCCCGTGCTCTCTAGATAAGAACCTTGCGCGATGTAAGACTCTAGAGACTCGATATGGTTAACAATGCGACCCGACGCTTCTAACGCTTCAATAAGAGCATTTGGCTTAACTTCATTCTGACGGTTTTCACAGGCCATAGGGAAAGTGAATAAACTTCCATCACTACAAGTACTGAACCAGTTGTTTGGGAAAACAGCATCCGGCGTTTCAACGCCCAATTCTGGGTAATCAAACTCTACAACTTGCACACCTTCTTTACGCAACGAAGCGACCATAGCCTTAAATTCGGCCATCGTTTCTACCTTCACCTCAGCTTCGGTCAGATTCACTCTGTGCTGAAATTCGTTATCACGTGCTGTTTCTTCGTTAAATTTAAACTCTTTTGGCGGCACCATAACAACGCAATTGGCGTTTTGAACATTAGTAATATGAAGTGATTTTTTGTGTAGGTTTAACATTTCAACCGTCCCTATCTTTTATTTACTTCAGAATTGTAAACAACTTGTTACGATAAGATTCACTGAAAAGAATATTGATTTGAATATTTATCCCAAACAATTACTGCAGATCTTAGATTAATCGGTAATTTTTACTGCAAGATAACAGCACATCAGAAAGAACCAACTGTATGCATATTCGTTAAGTCACTTTATGGATAAATATTCCGATTCCATTTTCTCGCCCATCACGAGTTTTGATTACAATTTAATCCATTTAGCGTTAGGATTATCACCGTTGCATAACAATCAATTACGTTTGAAATCAGCTTAACTTTTCCTGTCTAATTCAATCTAAAATAAGCGTCATGAAAGACACTCTTTGGACCTTTCCTGCATCGCTTAGACAAAGTTTTAGTGTTTTAAAGCCAAGTGCCTAAATAGGCGCTAGAACAAAATCCATCGAATGATTTAATACTGATAAGAACCCATGGGCGCTTATATAATTTCAAACTAAGACAGTTAAATTTCAAATCAAGACTATAAAAACAAAGCTGCACCAACGATGCAGTCGCTTATAGATGCACTAGCTTATAAAGGGAAATCTATGTACAAGAAATTTGAAGGCTTTACTGAAGCCTTTCCAAAGGGAGAGCCGATACAACCTCCTACTGGCATACTGGCATTCTGCCGCCATTACACTCGAGGTTTCGAAAAACCATTGATTTTGCTCGGGTTGATGAGCATGACCATCGCGATCATCGAAGTCGCGCTGTTCGGTTACATGGGGCAATTGGTCGACTGGCTATCAACAAGCAACCCAGACACTTTCTTAGCAGACAACGAATCGACATTGATGGGGCTCGGTATTCTGCTGTTGGTTGTGATGCCAATCTTGATCAGTGTTTACTCGCTATTGCTTCACCAAACTTTGCTGGGCAACTACCCAATGTCGATTCGTTGGTTAGCACACCGCTACCTTTTGAAGCAAAGCCTGTCCTTCTATCAAGATGACTTCGCCGGACGTGTCGCGACCAAAGTGATGCAAACCTCGCTTGCAGTGCGCGAAACTGTGACCAAGATGGTCGATGTGTTTGTCTACGTGACGGTTTACTTCACGGCGATGCTGTTCATGCTTGCTGAATCAGATTGGCGCTTGATGGCTCCGATGCTGATTTGGCTATTCGTTTACATCGGTATTCAACTGCACTTCGTGCCAAAGCTAAAAGACGTGTCTTCAGAGCAAGCGGATGCGCGATCGTTAATGACAGGTCGTATTGTCGATAGTTACACCAACATCGCGACGGTGAAATTGTTCTCACACAGTAAAAGAGAAACCGAATACGCCGAAGAAGGCATGGAAGGCTTCCTAGATACTGTGCACCGCCAAATGCGCTTGGTTACTGGCTTCAACATCTGCGTTGAATTCGCTAACTATCTATTGGTATTCAGCATTGCGGGTATCTCTATCTACCTATGGTTAGACAACGCGATCACCGTGGGTGCGATTGCGATAGCGGTCAGCTTGGCTCTGCGTATTAACGGCATGTCGAAATGGATCATGTGGGAAATCGGTGGTCTGTTTGAAAACCTAGGTACCGTGATTGACGGCATTAAAACTCTGTCTAAGCCTATCGCTATCGAAGACAAGAAAGACGCAAAGCCTTTGGACGTTCCACAAGGCGGTATCCACTTCGACAACGTGAGCTTTAACTACGGTGAGAATAAGGGGGTGATTAACAACCTAAACCTCAACATCAAACCGGGTGAAAAAGTGGGCTTGGTTGGCCGTTCAGGTGCAGGTAAATCGACCCTAGTTAACTTACTGCTGCGTTTCCACGATGTAGAAAGTGGCCGCATCCTGATTGATGACCAAGAGATCTCGAGCGTTACTCAAGATTCCCTGCGTAGCAACATTGGTATGGTGACCCAAGATACTTCACTGCTGCACCGTTCGATCAAAGACAACATTCTTTACGGTCGACCAGAGGCATCAGACGAAGAGGTATACGCGGCGACTAAACAAGCGCACGCTCATGAGTTTATCGAAACGCTAACCGACCCGTTTGGCAACGTTGGTTACGATGCTCAAGTGGGTGAACGTGGCGTTAAGCTTTCTGGTGGTCAGCGTCAACGTGTCGCTATCTCACGTGTTCTTCTGAAGAATGCTCCGCTATTGGTTCTGGATGAAGCAACTTCTGCACTCGATTCTGAGGTAGAGGCAGCGATTCAAGAGAGCTTGATTGAGCTAATGGAAGGCAAAACGGTGATCGCGATTGCACACCGCCTGTCGACCATCGCAGCGATGGATCGCCTAATCGTACTTGATGCCGGCAATATCGTAGAAGAAGGTACGCACCAAGAGCTGATTAACCAGAATGGTATTTATGCGCAGCTATGGAATCACCAGACCGGTGGCTTCATTGCTGATGATCTTGAGCAAGCCACGAGCGCTTAATTTTTGTTCTATTTTAAAAGTGCGGCGTGATTCACACCAATTTGTTTATTAGCGGTAAATTACACGTGGCAGAATGTTATGTCGTAATTATATAATGACATAAACACCAAAGACGCCTCGCTTGCGCGTTCTGGAATAAGGCTAGACTTCGGGGGGAGGCTAGCCTTTTTTATGCCTGCTATTTGGTGCTCTTTGTTACCTGTCCAATAAACTTCATCGATCCTTTTGTTTTTTTCTTGGCGTTTTTTTCTTAAAATGCGCGCAATATTCTTTCTAGAGATCAACCATGAACAAAAGTGTCTTAACTAACGTTATTGCGTTAGCACTGCTTGCTGGCGGCTATGCGACAGCAAACCAATACTTGCTTTATGCAGGCCTATTCGCCTTTTCTGGTGCCATCACCAACTGGCTTGCGATTCACATGTTGTTCGAGAAAGTACCCGGCCTATACGGTTCTGGCGTTATTCCAGCGCGCTTTGAAGAGTTCAAGGCAGCCATCAAGCAACTGATGATGGAGCAATTCTTTACAGAAAGTAACATCGATCGCTTCCTAAGCAGCGAGATGACAGGAAAGTCGCTCAATCTAGAGCCTGTGATTCAGAAGATCGACTTTAACCCTGCATTCGACTCACTGGTGCATGTTATCGAGAACTCTCAGTTTGGCGGTATGTTGGCAATGTTTGGTGGCACAGAAGCACTAGAGCCAATGAAAGCGCCGTTTGTTGAGAAGATGCAAGAATCAGTGATTGAAATCAGCAAGAGTGACTCTGTAAAAAATGCCATCAAAGACGAGCTAGAATCGCCTGCGATGATGGATGAAATTAAAGAGAACATTGAGGCGATCATCGATCAGCGCTTGAATGAACTAACACCTAAGCTGGTTAAAGAGATGGTTCAGACCATGATCAAGAAACACCTTGGCTGGCTTGTGGTTTGGGGCGGTGTCTTCGGTGGTGTGATTGGCTTAATCTCTGCGGCCATTACGCTGTAAGCCGAACACGTTTATCGGATTGCTCTTTATCTGACGCTCAACAAAAAATGGAAGCTTATTGCTTCCATTTTTTATATCTAAATCACGTTGGTAAGCGAAATTAGGCCACTATTTTAGAGTTGCCAACAACTCAGGGTTCACGCCGAAGCCCTTTTTATGCTCTTCAATCACCACTTCACTACGTGTCTGAATCACACCAGGCAAGGTGCCCAGCTTGGTGGCCATAAACGCTTGGTACGCCTTCATGTCTTTCACTCGAACCTTGATCATGGTGTCAAAGTCACCCGACAGTGAGTAGCACTCTTCCACCTCAGGCATCATTTCCACGGCTTGGGCAAATTTGTCGAAGATCGAAAAGCTAGTCTGATCGAGACGGATATGGATAAAGACTTGAACATCGAGTCCCAGCTTTTCTGAACAAAGCTCAGCATGATAGCCCGTGATGTAGCCCTCTTTCTCCAATCGCTTGAGTCTATCAGAGCAAGGTGACGTCGTAAGGTTGACCTGTTTTGCCAGTTCAACAACAGGTAAACGCCCTTTCATATGCAGAATTCTTAGTATCTCTTTATCGATACGATCGAGCTGATGCTGAGACATAACATTCCTTAAACATTCTAAATTCCGCTCAGTATATTCCATACCAAGTGCAATCGAAGAAAACCTCGCTCACACATTTAAAAACTAAATGCACGGATGACATTCACGCAAGATATAAACACATACAAATAGATAAGAACCCTTATAAATCAAACTCTGGTTATTAACAAATTATTATAGAAATGACCCGATTAACAAATAAGTTGAGCCGGAAACGAAAGAAAGGATATAGGCCAAAGTGAATAATATAATTATCAAAGAGAAAGGATGACTCTATTATGAAAACGCAAGAACTCGCATATAAACCTTACGGTATTGGTTCATGGACACACGTAACGGTATCAACAGATGTTGCTCAGGCACTAGCAAATGAATACTCAAACTATGGATGGGAAGTGAAGATTGATGGCAATGCCATTGAAGCTGAGCTTGCACTCAAGGCTGCTTAGAAACACAAAAACCTCCTAGCACGGAGGTTTTTTGAATCAAGTTAGTAAGCACTTACTATGAGTTAGGCTAGGCCAACTTGGGGAACAGCACTTCCAGTTTCGCAACGACAATTGCACGTGCGGCAGAAGTGCTGAGTTTCCATATCGTAGTACAGGTTTCCACTAAATAGTTTTGACGTCCATTGCATCATACGGCCAGAGGTTGTCTCAGGCTCTGATTCACAACGTTTCATTATAGACTTATGTAGTGTTGTTTTTTTACATCCTTTGCAATAGAGATCTGGCATACCTTTGTCCTATAGGTCTTTAGTGGTTACTGACAATTGACACATCATGTCCAATTCGGTTCCACAATTCACCGAGCTAATGACAAAAGTGAGCGCCAAGTTCAAAAAATAGCCATTTTTCTGTTTTATTTTTTGACATCACACGCCATTGAGTAAGTTGATCTTTCCCTTCTCACGCAAGATCCTACCGCTTCGATTTACATTGTAAACCCCCATTTCAATATCAGAAAACCTCGAATAAACTTAATTTGAAATAAGACAAAGGTCGTACTCACATAAAAAAATAGAGCCACCGAAGTGACTCTATTGTTCATGTCTTTTGCTAATTCATTGGTATTTTTACAATGTAAATTAGTCTAGCTCAACGAGGTTCTTCTCGAACTCAGCGTGTTGCTTCTTAACTTCGTCTTCAGGCTCGCCCGTAATTAGACTCACGATAACGATAGAAAGAGTCGATAGGATGATTCCCGGTACGATTTCGTACACATCGAACCAACCGCCCGTGAACTGTTTCCAAAGTACAATCGTCACACCACCAACCACGATACCCGCTAGAGCGCCGTTACGGTTCATACGAGACCAGTACAGGCTCAATACAATAGCTGGGCCGAATGCAGCACCAAAACCAGCCCATGCGTAAGACACAAGGCCAAGTACTGAACTGTCTGGCGTCATCGCTAGCACAAGTGCAATCAAAGAGATTAGGATAACCGCGAAGCGGCCTACACGAACAATCTCTTCAGACGTCGCATCTTTCTTAAGTACTTGCTTATACAGATCTTCTGCTAGTGCAGATGAAGATACAAGTAGCTGTGAATCCGCAGTACTCATGATTGCCGCTAGGATTGCAGCAAGTAAGATACCTGCGATTACTGGGTGGAACATCGCGTTCACAAGAAGCATGAAGATCTTCTCGCCATCGTCTAGCTTAGGCGCGCCAGAGTTAGTCACGTAGATTAGACCAACCAGACCTACTAGCATTGCACCAACCATAGACAGAGCAGACCATACCACCGCGATACGACGCGCTGTTGTTAGGTCTTTGTTGCTACGTGTTGCTTTGAAACGAGCAAGGATGTGTGGCTGACCGAAGTAACCTAGACCCCATGCCGCTAGCGAGATGATCGCGATAGCAGAAAGTGGCTCACCTTTCACATCATTCCATAGCGTGAGAAGCTCTGGGTTGATGTTGTGAAGATCAGTCGATAGCTGACCAAGACCACCGTTCATCGCTGCGATTGGTACAATCAATAGCGCAGCAGACATCAGCAGACCTTGAACCAAATCCGTCCAAGATACCGCAAGGAAACCACCAAATAGCGTGTAAGAAACCACACATACTGTACCGATGATTACCGCTGTTGTGTAATCTAGGCCGAATACTGTTTCAAACAATTTACCACCTGCTACCAAGCCAGAACTTGTGTAGAAAAGGAAGAATAAAAGGATAAAGAAAGCAGAAATTGTTTGGATCAGCTTAGAATTATCATTGAAACGACGAGATAGGAACTCAGGTAGCGTCAGTGACTCTGTTGTAATGCTGTAAGTACGCAGACGCTTAGCACTGATTAACCAGTTCGCCCAAGTACCAACTAGCAGGCCACCAGCAAGCCAGAATGCTTCAAAACCAGCAGCATAAGCGTAACCCGGTAGACCAAGTAGCAGCCAACCACTCATGTCTGATGCACCAGCAGAAAGTGCAGCAGGCCATGGGCCTAGCGAACGACCACCTAGGAAGTAGTCTGTCGAGCTAGAAGTACGTTTGTAAGCAATAACACCGATTGCCAGCATCATAATTAGATACGCAATGAACGTCGTCGTTATTGCAAAACTGTTTTCTATCATTTGATAGTCCTCATTTGTAAAAAGCCTTCCATACCTAATTCAATGCAAGACACTCACCGTAAAGGCAAGCGAGTGCATTGAGTTAGGTATTGAGGCTCCAAGGCACTATGAGTTAAATCCAAAGATGGTGAAACCAACAATGGAGAAAACAAAAGTGCTTAGAGCCAATGTTACTGAAGGTTAGTGAGCTTCGCTTCCAAGTTCGAGCAAGGTCGCGTTACCGCCCACGGCTGTTATATTTATAGTTCGCGTACGCTCGGTAATGAAACGCAGCGATAAGTGTGGATCGTGAGCAACATGCATTGCTGTCAGATCCGTTTCAGCTACTAAACTGACGATGGCACCGTCACGCTTAGCAAGTTGTAAATTGATAGCTTGAGCCGTTTGTGAGTTACCTACGTAACCTGCGCTACGTACATCGCAAGACAGCAGCTGTTGAGCCGCGTCGTACGAAGCAACCTGCACCAAGTTCGTCGGTAAATTCGCTTGTTTCGCTGCATCAGCGATCAAGGTGTTGAATTGCACGTCATCACTGCACAATTGCACGCTGTTACCCGCTAATAGTGCTGCGGTAATCATCGCGGTTGCTGTTTGCAGTGCTGGCTCTTTGTCTTGGCAATCATCAACAATCACCAAAGCCACACCACGTCCTGCAGCATACAGCTCATTGGTTTCGCCCGTAGGCCCCGCCATGAGGTGATGCTCAGAAAGCAGTGCAGACGCTTGCTCTAGATGATAAGTCGCCACCGCTGCCAGAGGCGCAGATTGGCTTTCGATCTCTGATTTAAATGAAAGTACCTGAGCACTCTTATGATCAAAGTCGGTAAGATTCCATTGTTCCCACGCTAACAAAGCATCAGAAAAACCTGTCACTTGATGAACCATGATACTGCTCCTTATGCCTTGTCTTGTGATTGAGAGAAATGAACATCAGTAAAGCGGTATAGGTAGTGAGGACCACCCGCTTTAGGGCCAGTACCAGACAAGCCTTGACCACCAAATGGTTGTACACCAACAACAGCGCCGACTTGGTCACGGTTGATGTAACAGTTACCCACACGAACGTGTTTTTCGATCCAACGGTAAGTTGTCTCGTTACGGCTGTGGATGCCCATGGTTAAGCCAAAACCGGTTTGGTTAATTTGGTCTACCACTTGCGCCAGTTCACTCGCTTTGAAGCGAACGATATGCAGCACAGGACCAAACTGCTCTTCTTTCAAACAGCTGATGTCATCGATTTCAAATGCACTTGGCGGAACGAAGTCACCATGCTCACAATCCGCTCCTAGAGAGAGTTGAGCCACTTTCTTCTGGGTCTTGGTCATGTTTTCTAAGTGCGTCATCAACTTCTGTTTCGCGTTTTGGTCGATAACTGGGCCCACATCCGTTTTATGAAGATGTGGAATACCAACGCTTAGCTCATCCATCGCACCGTGAATTAGTCCAATCACGCGATCTGCAATGTCTTCTTGAATGTAAAGCACACGCAGTGCAGAACAACGTTGACCTGCTGAAGCGAATGCAGAACGAATAACATCACGAACTACCTGTTCAGGCAGTGCGGTACTGTCGACGATCATCGCATTCTGACCACCGGTTTCCGCGATAAACGGAACAGGCTTAGCGTTACGACTTGCCAATGACACGTTGATACGTTGTGCTGTTGGTGTTGAACCCGTGAAGGCAACGCCAGCAATTGCATCATGACTGGTTAGCGCACTGCCGATCTCAGCGCCACGACCCGGTAGTAACTGAATCGTGCCAGCAGGGAAACCCGCTTCATTCATCAATTCCACTGCGCGAGCTGCTATTAAGCTTGTTTGCTCGGCAGGCTTAGCCACAACCGTGTTACCCGCAACCAAAGCTGCTGTAATTTGGCCAAGGAAGATCGCTAGAGGGAAGTTCCAAGGGCTAATACAAACGAACACACCACGACCTTGTCGAGAAGCGATTCGTGTTTGGCCATCAAAACCTTTTAGTTCGAAACCTTGTAGGTTATCCGCTTGTTTTGCGTAGTAACGACAGAAGTCGACCGCTTCACGTACTTCATCAACACTATCGTGAATAGTCTTACCCGCTTCTTGATGACAAATCGCCACCAGCTCAGCCAGGTTGTCTTCCATCAAGTCAGCTAACTTATCAAGTGCTGCCGCTTTGGTTTCAACCGAAGTCGCGTTCCAATCAGCGAATGCTGCGTCTGCACCAGTGATCGCTGCGGAAACATGATCAAGGTTAGCAAAAGCCACCTGACCCACATGAATACGACGATCATAAGGTGCAGTCACTTGTTCAACGTTCTGATCAGCCTTGATCATGCTTTCGGCAAGAGATTCACCGTTGATCACAGGGCCTGCTGTCCATTGATTGTTTAAGAAGCCTTTTACTTGCTCTTCAAACTGATGCGCTTCGCTTTCAATATCAATGTTCACACCGTATGAGTTTTTACGCTCAGGGAATACCGCTGGAGGCAGAGGAATCTTAGTGTTGTTCAATGTATCGAATGCCAGAAGCATATCGACAGGGTGTTGAGTCAGCTCTGCCACTGGGCAACGAGCGTCAACCAAACGGTGTACAAACGAGCTGTTTGCGCCGTTTTCTAGCAAGCGACGTACTAGGTATGGCAGTAAGTCTTTGTGGCTGCCAACTGGTGCGTAAATACGTACTGACTGTTGGTAAGCTTCCATCGCATGGTTGTAAAGAGAATCACCCATGCCGTGTAAGCGTTGGAATTCAAAGTCTTTATGGTCGGTCATGACGGCAATAGCGGAAACCGTGTGAGCATTGTGGCTCGCAAACTGCGGGAAGATATTGCCACGAACGCTTGGGCTCAGTAAGTAACGTGCACACGCAAGGTAAGCTACGTCTGTCGCTTCTTTACGCGTGTAAACTGGGTAATCAGTAAAGCCCGCTTGTTGCGACCATTTGATTTCGCTATCCCAGTACGCACCTTTCACCAAGCGAAGTGGGATCAAATCACCCTGCTCTTTCGCTAAGCGGTTTAGCCATACTAGAACCGGTAGTGCACGCTTTGAGTAAGCTTGAATAACCAGACCAAATTTCCCCCAACCTTTTACTAGGTCAGTGCGGTACAGTTTTTCGAATAATTTAAGAGAAAGCTCTAGGCGATCCGCTTCTTCCGCATCGATCGTAATTGCAACGTCTAGCTCTACTGCACGGCGCAATAACTGCTCTAACGTGTCGCAAAGTTCTGTCAATACGCGGTCTTCGTTCGCCACTTCATAACGTGGGTGAAGAGCAGAAAGCTTGATAGAAACAGACGGTGCTGGGCTAGATTTTGAAGAGACGTATGTGTCTCGACCTACGGCTTCAATCGCCATTAGGTAATCTTTGAAGTATTTGTTTGCGTCAGCAGTGGTCAATGCCGCTTCACCTAGCATGTCGTATGAGTAGGTAAAACCTTTATCACGCATAGACTTACCGTTCTTTTGCGCTTCAGCAATGCTGCGGCCAAGAACGAATTGGTGACCCATCACCTTCATTGCTTGGTGCATCGCTTTACGAATTACCGGCTCAGAAAGCTTGTTCACTAAACGGTTAACCGCTTGTCCTGCACTCTGCTCTTTAGATGAAAGCCCAACTACCTTACCCGTTAGCATTAATCCCCAAGTGGATGCGTTAACAAACACTGAGTCAGAATTCTTTAGGTGAGATTTCCAATCCGCAACGCTGAGTTTGTCGCGAATCAATGCATCAGCCGTTGCTGAATCAGGAATACGCATCAAGGCTTCCGCCAGACACATCAGCAAGATGCCCTCTTGAGTATCTAAGCTGTATTCAAGCAACAGTGCATCGATCATCTGGATAGAAGTCTTATCCGCACGGATAGCTTCGATCAATGAGGTCGTTTTCTCTGAAATTTGCTGCTTTTCTGACTCAGAAGGGGTAGCTAGCGGCAGAAGTTGCTCTAGCCATTGGGTTTCATCCACCATATATAATGGTGAGATAAGCGACCATAGATCAGTAAGCGACTGCTCATTGAATTCTGGCTTTAACACATCAGTAGCTGTAAACATGCGTTTTCCTTAATCTCACACCCGGAATTAGCCCGGGATCTCTACAATGGCTGCAGTGTATTTAGAGTATATAAGGATTACTTGTCAAAAACTCCGAGTTTTTTGCTAAAAACTCGCTTTATTAACAAAACAAACACAACGTCACATATGAAACTTTAAAATAATATGCCGTTTTGTTTCACTATTTAACAGAAATTTTCTTTTTGTATTGGGATGGAGACATGCCTTGAAGGCGTGAAAAGGTGTGAGTAAAGGAGGATTGACCGGAGAAACCAGCCAGTTCTGCGACCTGACCAAGGCTAAGGTTACCCTGTTCAATTAAACGGCGAGAACGGTCGATGCGCTTACCAAGAACATACTGGTGAGGGGTAATGCCCATTTGCTCTTTGAACAGCATATGGAACTGGCTTTCGCCCAAGAACACACTGCCTGCAAGTTGCGCGACTGAGATCTTATTAGCCAAGTGTTGCTCGATGTAGCGATCCAGTGCTTCAAGATCAAAACGCGAGTCTTTAATTGAGGTTTCAAATGCTGAGATGTGCCTTTGCATCAGAGCGATCACCGTGTCATTACAGGCACGGCTTAACAATAGATCATCCGGGCTCGCCTGCATTTCTTGCACCAACATATGGATAAGCTTTTGAATTTGCGCATCTAATTGGAAATAGACGTTCGAAGATTCAAGCTGGTTAATCTTCTCTAGCATCAGCGGGTCGTCGTCACTAGGCACGGGCATGTTAAGCACCAAAATATCGGACTGACCGACCACACCACCGAAAGCATGATCAGAGCTCGCCGTCACCACACAACCTTGTCCAGGGCCAACAAGATTCCCCTTACCGCTGACTTCAAATTCAGCCTGACCTTTTAAACCAATCACCACCTGAGAATAACTATGATCGTGACAATCCATATGCGATGGCAAAGTGATGATCTCAGCAGGTCTAGGGCCAGTAAGGCCTAGCGGAGAAAGGTCTAGGTTAGGAAAGGGTAAAGGTTTAGACATGACAGACAAATACTCGGGTCAACATACTAAGAATAATACTCTTAAATGCGCATAAGATGAATTTGTAAATGTTCTTGAGAGTTATTTGCTCGCGTGAACGAAAAGATCATTATCGCGATCATCATGATCATGCCTCCGGAAAGATGATCAAGAGTGTACAAACTACGGGCTATGTAAAACCAATCGTTCCGGCGAGTTTAGGGGCTTCACAAGCAATGACACGAACACGAAAAACATTTTACAGGCTTCTACGACATGGTGGGTAATGTATGGGAATGGACAACCGTTCAGAAAGGCCTAGCGAAAGGTGGCGCGTGGAGCTTCTCTCCTGAAGAAGCAAAAGTGTTTAACGAACTGTACGTACCGCCTTCAACGGCAGCGAACTATCTAGGATTCCGAGTAGTACGAGAGCTGTAGGCTCCCAGTCATAGGCTCAGAACCCCAAATATTTACTCTAGGTTCTCAATTATCACATTGAGCAACATTTATAGGGGAATTCCCCCCTTATGCATAAGCACTCCTAGGAGTAGATTCGTCGATAGAGTAGTAAGTCACTCTGGGTATCAAATTGATGCCTCAGTTTAATTTACCTGACCCTCGTAAATTAGACTGAAAATCTTCTACATGTCGACAAGGCATATCTTGTCTTTAGCCAGCCCCTCTTCAGGCTGGCCTTTTTTTGCCTGATTATCACCCTTTATGTCCATCGATTCTCCGTGATTGACACAGTTAGTCAGCAGTCCGTTTAACTGTCAGTCCCCCCTTATTTTTCGTACTCTAATTGCCATTGCAGCGCTATAAGAAACTGATATTATTGCAACATCGCAACACACGAGATAAAACCTTGCCAGATCCACTCAACTCCATACATCGTTCTTTATTCGAACAACTTCCAGGCTGCTGGGGCTGCAAAGATACTGACTCGGTCTTCGTGTACGCCAACCTTGCTTACAACCAATTGATTGGCTTAAAACCCAATGAGACTTGTACTGGCTTGACCGACTTCGACATGCCCAGTCAAACCACGGAGTGCGCACAAGATTTCAGGGCTCAAGATAAACATGTGATGGATACACGCAGTACCCTTAAGATTCTCGATATTCACCCCTATCCAGACGGACGCTGGCACGCCCATATCTTTACCAAAACCCCTTGGCTTGATGATGACGACAACGTCCAAGGCACCATCTTCTATGGCCAAGAGCTTACCGATACCGCGATCTTAGAGGTTGGTCATTGGGTTTGTCAGGCCACAGGGACAAAAGGCGATCAGGCATCGCTTGCGGGGTCAGAGCCGCGCGTGTCTAAGCTGCAAAAGCGGCTGACTTCGAGAGAATCAGAGGTACTGTTCTTACTGCTTTTCGGCAAGAAACCACAGTACATCGCGTCGACGTTAAACATTTCAATCAAAACGGTCGAAGGTCATGTCGCCAGATTGAAACAGAAGTTTGATGCACGCAGTAAAAGCCAATTGATTGAGTATGCGTTGGATTCAGGATTGGGCTCAGTGATCCCAGAAACTCTGCTCAAAAAACAGATCTCTGTTGTTCTTCACAGTGACTGATTGACTGTTCAGCTGAAAATGCAGACAAAAAAATGCCGTTGATTTGATCAGTCTAATCAACGGCATTTTTGGATCTGTTAAGCAGCTAAGCGATCAAGCAGCCTAAGGCGCTAGGCGATCAATATCCCAACTGTTGTCTTGGCGTGAGAACAAGAAACGGTCGTGCAAGCGGTGTTCACCACCCTGCCAGAACTCAATGCTATCTACACGTACACGGAAGCCACCCCAGAAAGAAGGCACAGGAATCTCTCCTTTGGCAAACTTCTGTTTAAGCTCTAGATACTTACCTTCTAAAATTCCACGCGCTGAGATGCGGCTACTCTGCTTACTTGCAATCGCGGCCAATTGGCTCTCTTTTGGACGTGACGAGAAGTACTTCATATTTTCCATAGCCGTCAGCTTTTCAGCCGTGCCCGTAATATGAACTTGTCGCTCAAGTGGATGCCAAGGAAAGTGCAAACTGATTTTGCTGTTGTGCTCAAGCTGGTGCGCTTTACGGCTACCTAGGTTGGTGTAAAAAACGAAACCGTCTTTATCCACATTCTTCAGCAGAACAATGCGTTGGAATGGCTGACCATTTTCATCAACCGTAGCAACTGTCATGGCAGTAGGGTCCGTCAACTTCGCTTCAATGGCTTGCTCTAGCCATAAATTGAATTGCTCAATCGGGTCTGCGGCCAAGTCTTTACGTCTCAATCCACCCTTAGCGTATTCGCGACGAATATCTGTCAGTTCCATTTGCTTGCTCCTTTAAATTTTTTTGTGATTTTGCGCCGTAATCCTTTGAAACACAAGTCTAAGCCATGGTTTTGTCTCACAGAAGGTGCTCTGTGTTAACAAGATCTCGGTACTCTCTCCATCATATTGATAATCTTTATACAAACCGATGACAAGCTGAGATCCGAGTGACCAAAATACTGCCTAACCTAATGACACCCTTTGTTTTATTCTCATTGTTATTGGGAGCTGCAGGGCTGACCGCAACCCACTTTATGGCAGTGCAATTCCAAGAAAAAATCGTCACTCAGCAACTCGATGAAGCAGCAAGTAAAGCCAATCTACAAATCGACTCTGAATTGGATAAATTCAAACAGATCCCGGATTTGCTCAGCCATGACCCTCGCTTGCTCTCTTATTTTGACTCAACACAACGAGCAGACAAGATTTCCGCTGCGCAGCTCAATCAATTGCTGTTTGAATGGTCGAATCAAAGCCAAGCCGACACCATCTATATTCATGACCCGAGTGGTACTGTGGTCGCTTCCAGTAATTACCAAAAGCCTCGTACCTTTGTCGGTGAGAACTTCTCGTTTCGTCCCTACTTTGCTTCTGCCATTCAAGGTAACAACACACAATATGTCGCGCTAGGCGCTCGCTCGAACGTACGAGGTTATTTTCTGTCTTCACCTCTGTATATCGACAAGGAAGTTGTTGGCGTTATCACCGTAAAAGTGAGCTTAGAAAATCTCGAAAACATCCTGACCAGCGACGATTTTGAGATCGTAGTACTCGACTCTAACCAAGTGGTCTTTCTATCAAGCCAAGCTCCGTGGCTTTACCATTCATTGTTGCCATTAACGCAGCAACAACAAACGGATATCGCACTTCAACGCCAATACGGTCAAAGCGAAATTTCGATCATCGAAGCCTTTCGTCCTTCAAGCTCTCAGTCAGAAGCGAGCAATACCAATCAATCTAGCAACCTTCAATCCAATGAAATCCGAAAAGAGCTCACCGCCAACCAGTTATTCAAGCTTGGTGCTTTTAATCTTTACCCTGCAACGGTCAGCAACAACCAGTACCAAGTTGTCGCACTAAAAGAGACCAGAGCTGAACTTATTAAAATCTTTCAGATCGATGTCATCTTCGTGGTGATTTATAGCTTGGTGATGCTCATCGCTTGGTCGTGGCGCCAGACTTATCTCGCGAAAGTGGCGTTGACCCGACTCAACCAAAACCTAGAGCAAACCGTTGATAAACGTACCCACTACTTGAAGCAATCCAATCAGCAGCTGCAACAAACCCTTTTTCAATACCAAGAGTCGCAGTCGAAGTTGAAACAGACAGAACAAGAGCTGACACAAACCGCGAAATTAGCGGTACTCGGTGAGCTGTCAGCCAGCATTAACCACGAAATCAACCAACCGCTTGCAGCACTGCGAACCTACAGTGAAAACAGCTTAAAGCTACTGGAAATGGAACGAACCGATTTAGTGAAAAGCAATCTTGAGAAAATGATTGGCCTCAACAACACCATTACCGACATCATCGCGCGACTCAAAGTCTTTACTCGCAAGGTCACCAAACAAGAACATCATGTGGCGAACCTGCATCAAGCGGTCAATAACGCCACTAGCATTCTCAGTGCGCTGATGATCAAGCAAGGCATTACGCTAAGGCTAAGCACGGTGCCAGATGACATCAATATTGCGATTCATCCAACCGAACTCGAACAAGTACTAGTGAACCTGATTCACAACGCGATTCAAGCGCTGCAACAACAAGTTCTTGAACAGAAAATCTTGCAGGAGCAACAAAACCTGGAAAGCGTTGACCAACAGGCTAGCCCACAGATAGGCATCGAATGGCAACTGCATCATGACGCTTGTCAGCTGATCATTTGGGATAACGGAATTGGCATGCCGAACGATAAGCTAGAACAGCTGTTCGACCCGTTTTTTACCACCAAACCGGAAGGCTTAGGGCTAGGGCTTTCAATATCGAAACGGATTATTGAAGCGTATCACGGCACGATCAGCGCGAACCGATTAGAGCCTTCAGGCATGGTATTCTCGCTAAGCATCCCGTTATATAACGATAAGGGCTAACACGCCGTTGTTATCGCTGATTAGAAAACGAATCTCACATACTGCTAATCTCACCTACTGCTAAGGAATCGGCTTTTGCACTCTATGCCTAAACTCTATTTTGTCGACGATGAACCCGCCATTCGAGACTCCGTAGAACAAGCCATGCTCATTGAAGGCATCGATATCGTCTGCTTTCCCAATGCTATTGAGGCATTAAAGAAAATAGATACCACGCAAGCCGGAATTGTCATCACCGATATTCACATGCCAGTGATGGATGGCATTCAATTAACGCAAAAATTACTGAGCCAAAACCCTCATTTTCAGGTCATCGTACTTACCGGACATGGTGACGTGCAAACCGCGGTATCCGCAATGAAAGCCGGCGCTTACGATTTTCTGGAAAAGCCATTTGTGGTCGATGCCCTACTCACTGCCGTTAAAAAAGCCGCAGATAAACTCGCACTGGTTGAAGAGAACAACCTATTGCGCAAAGAGTTGGCAATGCAAAATCAGGTTGGCCCAAAACTGATTGGTCAATCTCCATCAATGCAGGCATTGCGCCGAGAATTGATCACCCTAGATACCAAAACTAACCCACTTCTATTGTTTGTTGGTGATTTAGGGACGGGGAAAAGGGTCACTGCACAATACACCCATGATTTACACAGTCATCAAACCGCGGAGCTTTGCCCTGTCGCGGCGTTTAATTTGCCACGCAGTGACGAAGCGACATTCCATCAGTTTGTTTTGCAACTGTTCTTAAAGCATCAAGGTGGAACACTCTATATCCATGAAACAGAAGCGTTAACTTCGCAGCAATGGCTATGGTTAGCCGCTCTAAAACCCACTCTACTTCATGAAAACTCATGCAAGACCAATGCAACTTGTATCATTATCGCAACTACAGTAGTTCCTACTACAATTACAGGTGAACTGCGCCGGTTTAATTTACTACCCTTGGCGCAAAGAACGGAAGATATTGGCTCTTTATTCAAACACTTTGCTCGTGGTGCGGCCAGTCGCTATCAGCTGCCACCCCCCGTCATTACAGAAAAAGAGATTCAGCGACTCATTGCAACGCATTGGACGGAGAACATTCGTCAGCTTCGCCAACATGCCGAACTCAGAGTGCTGACTCAAATTAAGCAGCCGTCGCTCGACAGCGATACTGATGAGCAAAATGAACTCGATATGAGCATTGAAGAGCAACAACAGTCGTTGAACCAACGCACCGATAGCTTTGAACAAATTATCTTGATTGAGGCGCTACATCGCCATCAAGGTCGTTTAAAAGAGGTACAACAAGAGCTGCAGGTGTCGCGAAAAACACTGTATGACAAACTAAGAAAGCACCAACTCGATAAAACAGATTTCAAGAACCGATAAGTCTTAAAAAATATATAAATTCAAAGATTTAAAGGAGCAAAATCTTAACATTTATCAAAAGTAAGAATACACTCAATAGGCTTGCACTTTTATTTAGCGAACAAGGACTGTTATGAGTCAGAAAAATTTCAGCAAATTGAACGAGACCGAGCTTGAGTATGTCGATGATAAAACAGCGGCACTACTCCTCAATACGCCCACCAGTGCGCGAATTATGTTGTGGGTGATCGTTCTGTTTTTTATTGCTGCTATTGGGTGGTCTGCATGGGCAGAGATCGACAAAGTTACCGTTGGCCAAGGCAAAGTGATCCCCTCCTCTCAGATCCAAGTGGTACAAAACCTTGAAGGTGGCTTGGTTAAAGAGATCTTAGTTAAAGAAGGCCAACGCGTTCAAAAAGGTCAACAACTGCTGTTAATCGATGACACACGATTCCGTTCTGACTTCCGCGAACGTGAACAACAAGTCGCGAACTTGACCGCCAACGTGTTAATGCTTTCCGCTTCCCTGACCAGTGTTGTCATCAACGAAGAATTCTCTGAAAAAGAATGGAAGAAAAGTGTCACTCTCGATTATGGCAAGCTTGCGTTCCCACCTAAATTCTATGAACTTCAACCTCAACTGGTTAATCGTCAAAAAGCAGAATACCGTCAAGATCTCAATAATCTGAGAAACCAGCTTTCCGTTTTTGATCAACAAGTTGAACAGAAACAGCAAGACCTAGTTGAGATTAAAGCGCGTGTTCGAAACCTAAAACAGAGCTACCAGTTTGCTCGCCAAGAACTGGATATCACCAAACCTCTCGCCGATGAAGGGGTGGTACCACGAATTGAATTACTTAAACTGCAAAGACAAGTGAACGACACTCGCCGAGAAATGACTTCGAGCGAGCTAAAAATCCCTCTGCTACGCTCAGCAATCAAAGAAGCGATGCTCAGCCGTATTGATGCCGCACTGAACTTCCGCTCCGAACAACAAGAAAAACTCAATCAAGCCCAAGACAAGCTCTCAGCAATGACCGAATCGGCCGTTGGCCTTGAAGACAGAGTAAACCGTACCGTGGTGGTTTCTCCTGTAACAGGCACCGTTAAAACATTGGGTATTAATACTGTCGGCGGTGTTATCCAACCGGGTATGGACATCGTTGAGATTGTACCGACAGAAGACTCGCTATTGGTTGAAGCGAAAATCGCCCCGCAAGATATCGCGTTCCTACGCCCAGAACTGACAGCCATCGTTAAATTCAGTGCCTATGACTTCACTAAGTACGGTGGTCTAGAAGGCGTGTTAGAGCACATCAGTGCCGATACCACTCAAGATGAAGAAGGCAACAGCTTCTACATCGTGCGTGTACGCACCGAAAAACACAATTTTGGTAAAAACGAAGAACTGCCAATTATTCCGGGAATGACGGCCTCTGTCGACATCATCACGGGTAAAAGAACCGTGCTTGAGTACATGTTGAAGCCAATATTAAGCGCTCAAAACAATGCACTAAAAGAGTAAGGACGTTTGATGTTTGATAACGCCTTTCAATACACAGCAAATAAACAAGAGCAGAGGCTATGAAGTCTCGGATTTCGCTATTGCTGCTGGTTCTCACCTCTTTTACCTCTGTGGCGCTCAACAAGAGCGACCAACGGTGGATAGATGCGGTGACCAAAACCTACGGCGATAGAGCCGGAAAGCGAGTGGCAACATGGCGCTCAAATATGACGTCATACGACGGATTAAGTGAAAAAGAGAAGCTCAGGTCGGTGAACCAGTTCTTCAACCAGATGTACTTTGTCGATGACAACATACTGTGGGGAAAGAATGACTACTGGGCAACACCACTGGAATTTTTAGGCAGCAACGCCGGTGATTGTGAAGACTTCACTATCGCAAAATACTTCTCTTTGCTTGAACTGGGCGTCCCAGATAAAAAATTACGATTAGTGTACGTAAAAGCACTTGAGTTAAACCAGTTCCACATGGTGTTGGCGTACTACTCAACACCGAGTGCAGAGCCACTAATTTTGGACAACTTAAATCCTGAAATTAAACGCGGCTCCAAACGCCCAGATCTACGACCAATTTACAGTTTCAACGGTAAAAACCTTTGGTTGATCAAGTCGGCAGCAGGCAGCGGCAAGTTAGCAGGGAAATCTTCAAGATTGAGCTTATGGAACGACTTACGTTCACGTGAGCGCTCTCTAAAATTAAACAAACCCATTATCAATTACGATGAGTAGGTACAATGACTTTATATAAACAGCTTGTGGTCGGGATGGTTGCAGTGTTCATACTGCTGATGACGTCAGTTTTTATGATCGAATTCAATACCACCCGTGGATACTTAGAAGAGCAGCAACGCTCTGAGGTAAGTAATACCATTAATACTGTTGGACTGGCTCTCGCCCCTTACCTAGAAGAAAAGGACAAGGTGGCAGTGGAGTCTGTTATCAACGCCCTGTTTGATGGCAGTTCTTATTCCGTCGTTCGATTGATCTTTCTCGACAGCGGTGAAGACATTCTCCGCTCATACCCTGTAAAGCCAACCGGCGTACCAGAGTGGTTTACCAACCTAAACCTGTTCGAGCCAGTTCATGACCGTCGCGTAATCACCAGTGGCTGGATGCAATTGGCCGAAGTCGAGATCGTAAGTCATCCAGGTCCTGCCTACGATCAACTTTGGCAAGCATTCATCCGCTTACTGAGCATTTTTGGCACGATCTTCTTACTCGGTTTGGTGTCTATTTCTTGGATCCTTAAGCGCGCTTTACGCCCGCTCTCGTTGATCATTACGAAGATGGATCAGATCGCCAAGAATCAGTTTGGCGAACCACTGGCTCGTCCAAAGACAAAAGATCTGACCTTGGTTGTTGATGGTATCAACCACATGTCGACTCAAGTTGAACTGGCATTTAAAAACCAAGCGAAAGAAGCTCAGAAGTTACGTGAAAGAGCGTATATCGACCCGGTATCTCAGCTCGGTAACCGTGCTTACTACATGTCTCAGTTAACACAATGGTTAGAAGAGTCGAGCTTAGGTGGTTTAGCGGTACTTAAAGCGGAGTTTATTAGTGAAGAGTACGATGAAAAGGGCTATCAAGAAGGTGATGCCTTGGTTCATCAACTGGCTGAACAGCTGCAAGCTTCAATTTCATCACCAGACATCACCATCGCTCGTATTTCTAGTGACGAGTTTGGTTTCATCATGCCAAACATTGATGAGAGCGAACTGAAACTTGTCGCGAGCAGCATCGTAAACTGTATTCAGAGCCTAGGTTCAGACCCAACAGGCACTGCGAACCCACACATTGCTCTTGGTGTGACATACAGCAACACGCGTAAGACCAGTACTGAAATCATGTCGCTGGTGGATAACGCACTTTCAAGTGCCAAGGCGAATCGAGAACTTGCTTACGGCTACGTAACTGCAGACGATCACGGCGCTGTGATGGGCAAACAACAATGGCGCATGTTGGTTGAAGAAGCGATCATCAACGACCTCATTACCTTCCGTCTGCAAGCTGCAAACAATGCCTTT
The DNA here is from genome assembly GCF_041466145.1 of Vibrio sp. 10N.239.312.D08. Taxonomy (NCBI): domain Bacteria; kingdom Pseudomonadati; phylum Pseudomonadota; class Gammaproteobacteria; order Vibrionales; family Vibrionaceae; genus Vibrio; species Vibrio sp. 10N.239.312.D08. The sequence continues at coordinate 27,775 of NZ_JBFSSD010000035.1, forward strand.
GGTAAAACGTATCACCAAGAAGTATTCTCTGCGATTGAAAAAGATGGTGTGCGTTATGGTGCCAATCAGTACTTATACGCGCTAGAACAGCTTGAAATGAGCCACATTCTCGACCAATACGTTATCGAGAAGATGATTGAAAAGCTCAATGAAAATGAAGTAACCAGCCCTGTCGCTATTAATATTTCACCAAGCAGTATTTCTCAACCAAGCTTCATCCGTTGGATAGGTAAGACGCTTGAACAGAATGCTTCAATCGCTCACCTGTTGCACTTTGAGATTCCAGAAAACTGCTTCATCAACGTTCCGCACTACACGGCACTATTATGTAACACCATTCGCAACGCTGAAGCGGTGTTTGGTGTCGATAACTACGGACGTAACTTCCAATCACTGGATTACATCAACGAATACCGTCCAAGCTATGTGAAGCTAGATTACCTGTTCACACATAACCTTGATGACGAAAAACAGAAGTTCACCTTAACGTCGATCTCTAGAACCGCTCACAACCTAGGTGTCACCACCATCGCGTCTCGAATAGAAACTCAGACTCAGCTAGATATCCTGTCTGATAACTACGTAGAAGTGTTCCAAGGCTTCATTGTTGATAAATAGTTGTAAGGGTTATATCACATGCAAGATCCACTATTGAACTCACTGATCTACGTTAGCCGGTATTACGGGTTAGCTAACTCGCCCGAAGCGTTGATCAATGGGCTACCACTATCCGATGGAAAGCTAACCCCTTTCCTATTCCCTCGTTCTGCTGAACGAGCAGGATTAGTGGCAAAAGAAAACCGCTCCGACTTAGAAAAGATTCCTCACCTGATACTGCCTGCTGTCTTACTGCTTAAACAAGGCGAGGCGTGCGTTCTCAACAGCATTGATTTAGAGAAGCAAGAAGCGGAAATCATTACAGCGGAAAGCGGAATGGTGCCAATCATCATTCCTGTCGAAGAGCTGAAAGAACAATTCATCGGCCGCTACTTCTTGGTAAAGAAACAGTTTCGCTATGATGAACGTTCACCAGAGGTTCTAAAAACACGTAAAGGGCATTGGTTTTGGAGCACGATTTGGGAATCTAAAAACATCTACCGAGATGTGTTGATCGCCTCCATTCTGATCAACATCTTCGCGATAGCCGCGCCCATGTTCACACGCTTGGTGTACGACAAAGTAGTTCCCAACCTTGCCTTTGAAACCTTGTGGGTGCTAGCGAGTGGTATCTTCGTCGTATTCCTATTCGATTTGCTGCTCAAATTGATGCGCAGCTACTTCATTGATGTTGCTGGTAAGAAATCCGATATTCTCATTTCCTCCAAGTTATTCAGTAAAGTACTGGGGATTCGTATGGAAGCGAAGCCTGCTTCTGTCGGTGCTTTCGCTAAAAACTTGCAAGAGTTCGAATCCATTCGAGAGTTCTTTACCTCTGCAACCATTGGCTCGTTAATCGACTTACCGTTCGCACTGATGTTCTTAGCGCTAATTTGGCTAATGGCTGGAAACCTTGTATTCGTTCCCGTTGCTGGCGTGGTCATTTTGATCGTCTATGCATTGCTAATCCAAGGCCCACTGCGCCGCACCATTGAAGAAGGCTCTCGTCTTGCTTCGCAGAAGTATGCAAACTTGATTGAAAGTTTGGCAGGGTTAGAAACGGTTAAGCTATTCAGCGCGCAAAGCCAATTCCAATTCCGTTGGGAAGAAGCCGTTGCTCACATGGCGAATTGGAATATCAAAAGCCGACGCATCACAGACAGCATCCAAAACACCGCCGGCTTTGTTCAGCAAAGTACTAACGTAGGTATGATCATATTTGGTGTGTACCTGATCGCGGAAGGTGAACTTACGATGGGTGGCTTGATTGCTGCAACCATGCTGAGCGGCCGAGCGATTGGCCCGCTTGTTCAGCTGTCTTTGCTTTCGACTCGTTACAACCAAGCGAAGTCATCAATGACTCTGATTGAGCAAGTAATGTCGATGCCGGATGAACAAGAAGAAGGTAAACGTTATATCCACCGTCCGATTATTCAGGGTCATATCGCGCTAGATAAAGTGACGTTCCACTACCCTGATTCACCAGTGGCTTCTATCAGAGACTTGACCCTCAATATTAGCCCAGGAGAGAAAGTAGCAATCATTGGTCGTATTGGTTCAGGTAAAACCACACTAGAACGTCTGATTATGGGCCTCTACAAGCCCACAGAAGGCCATGTACGCATTGATGACACCGATATGGAGCAACTGCATCATGTCGACGTACGACGCAATATAGGCTGTGTTCCGCAAGACAGTAACCTGTTCTACGGTTCAGTCAGAGACAACATTACTTTAGGTCGCCCTTTGGTGGATGACCGTGACGTGATGGATGCGGCAAACCGTGCAGGCGTAACCGCGTTTACTCAGCAAGATCCTGCAGGTTTAGAACGCCAGGTGGGTGAAGGTGGTGCTTTACTGTCTGGTGGTCAACGTCAGTCAATTGCCATTGCTAGAGCCTTCCTGGGCCGTCCGCCAGTGTTGTTGATGGATGAGCCGACCAGTGCTATGGATAACCGTTCTGAAATGCACATCAAGCACCAACTTAACCAATTGCTACCAAGCGAGACGTTGATTCTGATTACACACAAAACGTCGATGTTGGACATTGTCGATCGAGTGATCGTAATGGAGAAAGGCTGCATTATTGCCGATGGTCCGAAAGCGCAAGTTCTGTCAGACCTCAAACAAGGTAAAGTAAGAGCGGTGAGCTAGAGCGCTCAAGCCATCTAAATAAATCATTATCAGTAGAAACCAAAAGGGGAGCATCAGCTCCCCTTTTTCTATTTGTCGGTATCGTCACCTAAGCCATACGTCACTCGTGTTCAACACAAAGCCTACAAAGCAATGTCTTCTTGCTCCATCTTGAATGAACATTGGATCTCGTATTGGTTGAATGAGAAAACACTTCCGCCGTGGGTTCGCTTGGTTGTGACTGTCTCATCACCAAATTGAATCGTCACTCGGGTATACACTTTTTCGTGTACCTCTACCGTACATTCAGCAAGGTTGGTTTCAAACTCCGCTTCAAGTGTATCTAACTGCGACTTTGTGTTTTCAATTGCGAGGTTGTTCTTCTCACGTTGCTGCTCAATTTCTAGGGCTTGCTCTTCGCTTCTCTCTGCTTTCGGACGCTTCTTAAATTCTAACTCTTGGCGAATCACACCCATGGTTTGCTCTTGCGTATGTTTATAAGTTTCCTTCAGCTCGGCTATCTTTTGGCGGTAGCCATCGTAGCGTGCAAAACCATGTACCTTGGTTGCGGTGTCTCCCTCAACACCTAGGAAGACACATTCTACTTTTCCGCCGACTTTGGCTTCACCACCGCTGAGTGTGCCGTGTTTTTTCAAACTGTCCATCACGATAAGGTTGTTACCACAGCGAATGTCATTACTCATACTGTGCACACCAAGTCGAAGGTCGTTGGCCGTTTGTAGCTCGGCATTCTGTGCATAGCTTGCTGTGATAGAGCCTTTACTGAATACCTTACAACTTTTTGGCTCACCCTCTTTAGTCGTGTGGCCGATAATGCCTTTCGCGACTTTGATATCCCCCTGGGCTTGAACTTCGGCCGATTCGATAAAGCCACCCACCGTAACACTTCCGGTCGCCTTGACGATCATCCCCGGCTCGATGTTGCCAGAGACAAAGACATTACCTTTAAATTTAACGTGCCCAGTTGAGACATCGACGTTGCTGACACATAAGGCGTCATCCACTTCGATGGTTCGGTCTTTAATGATGGGCAATCCAGGGTGCGAGGCGAGTAGTAAATTGGGATCTTCAGGGGAGATGTAAGTGCCCTTTCCAGGCTTGATTAAACTGTCTTGTCCAGGAAGCGGTGGGATAATTCGGCCTTGAACGGTAAAGCCAGCGATACCTTTGGTAGCGGGGGTACGTTTCATTAAGTGATCATTTTGACCAACGGTAATGGTTTGTCCCAAGTCTCGCATATCAATCTTGCCTTCGTCTTTACTGCGAGGCTTTAAGACTTGGCGAGTAATATCTTCAACCAAGGCGGCAAACTTGGCGTCCTTACCTTTTACTGGTTGTGTCCCTTTAGCGACGGGCTGAGTAAACTTTTCCCCGGATTTAAGTTTGCTACTCATCATCAGAACTTTTCTGAGCGCTAACTTATTTATTCCTTTTGTTATTTGAGCTTGAGATAAACACTGAATGATGTCGCTGCCACGCAGTGGGTGTCCATTATAGGGACCAGTAACTACAAGACTCGCCAACATCTCATCATCAGACAGTTCGACCGCAACAGTGGCATTTCGAACTTCGGCAATCAAGATTCCTTCATAAGCTTCACCCTTACCTTCTTTAGCAAGAGTAACGAAACGCAACACCTCTTCTTCGAAAAGAAAATAGTTTGATGCATTCAAAGCTTCTAAGGTTGATGGCAGCGTCTTGTTATCAAAGCTTGCGTCAACCACAGTCCCGGTTGGCAGACATGCCATTACTTGTTGCTTGTCTTCCGACAATGTAACGATGTTATCCCACATTCGAATTGAGTATCCCTAATGACTCAGTTGTTATTCAGTCTATATAATTCATTCTGCGCTGAGTATCACATTATTAGAATAATCAGCGTCACATCACTTACTTTCGATTCTGCAAACATGACTCATAAATAAGACTTACACATTTTATGATCTGCTTCGCCTTTACAAATACATAGGGAAGTTTTTTCAATATATTTCGTGTGATTGAATGTTAATTCGATGTAGGGCTAGATAGTAAAGGCGAATAGCTTTAGAAGATTAAAGGCTGTCATGGAGAGATGAAACAGAAGTGATGTAACAGATAATCAGGGTAAAAACGGATTTGAATATGGAGCTTCAGTTTACAGTGTAAATCCAAAATTCTAATTTACACTGTAAATCTAATTTGTAGCGGTCAGTCTATTTAAATGATGGATAGCCTATTTACACTGTAAATTTGACAGCAGAGCATCGACATCTTTACGAAAGTGAATCTCTGCTTGTTTGCGACCAACAAGATTAAACTGTTCGACACAAGTACCCCACTCTTTCTGCTGAACAACCTTTGCGATGAGTAAGTCAGAAATACCTATGTTTCGGTCGTTACTGAGTAGAATCAAGTTCAGTACGCTAAAACTAATCGCATCATAACTGTTGCCACCGTTCACGTAATTTCTAACTAACTGAGTTTCAAACTCGCTAACAGTATCGACACTCTTTGGCAGCAGTTCGCGCACCATATCGGTTTCAAGTGAAACCAAAGAACCTGAAACAAGAAAACAGTAACTACGCTCGAAGTGATTTTGAACTTGATTTATCCAGCGTTGAGAGTTTGAGTTAAGCGCCTTAACCATCAGAACCGAGTGGCAGCCGCTGGCCTGATCTCGCTGGTGGCCGATGTGGACAGCTTCAAATTCACTACCACGCCAAAAAGAAATCAATTCGCTGGTCGCGCCAAAACTTGTCGCCAGATAATCTGCTTGGCTGGTTTGCTGTGATAACTGAGCCAACATCCAACGGCCAATACCCAAGCCTTGATGACGAGCTGAAACAGCAATGCGCATAACTCGAAGGCACCGACTGGTCGCCGCCGGAGTACAACCAAGTTGGTTTGCCAGTAATACAGGAGCAAGGTGACCTTGAGGCCTGCGTTTTCCAAGTTGAATTTGAGCAATCAACTCGCTGTCCAAACCACCCTCTTCCGTCACTAACATACAACCTAAACATTCATCCTGCTGCCAAGCGGCGTACAAACGGATTGCTGGGTTGTAGAGAAACTGCATTAAATCGTTCGGCGAGGTCTGATAGTGCGCATCCACAAGAAGAGAAAAACATTGTTGTAGCTGCTCAGGATTAGCCAAGCATTCTGCTTTTGATAACTCGACCAAGTTTAATTGGTTGATTGCCTCAGCAGAAAAGCCATCGATTTCATCAACCGCCGATTCACTGAGTGATGCGTCATTACCAAGTAGGAAGCAATCAAACAACCAAGCTTCTAGCGGATCGTTGTTATTCCAACGAATCGGTTGTTCGAGCTTAAAGCCTTTCCACCCCGGACGATGCTCAGAAAGCCAAGACTCAAACTTAATACCGAACCCTCGTCCACTGCCTTCGTAACCGTGTACCGTGGTTGAAAAGACCATACGGTGATAGATGTCGACCATGGATTTAAGCATCGGAATTGGAATTGCAGCTGCTTCATCAACCAATAACAGATCGCAATCAGGCTTAGATTTAAGTAATTCATCTGCTGCGACGAATCTTAAACTGCCACCTTGATGACGAATGTGAGTAGCGTTTACCACTTCGCAAGATTCTAACCCTTGGCTGGCATGAGAAAATACCGGCTCTACCGCTTTCACTGAAGGCGCGGTAACAATTATATTAAACCCGTGACGCTCAACTAACAGTTGCGCTGCGGCAATACCCAATGTCGAGCTTTTACCACGCCCTCTATCCGCAGTGAGAATCAAAGGACGTTTACGATGTCCAGACACCACTTTTTTGACTAATTCAACAGCCGTGTTTTGCTGTTCAAATTTATCCAATCCGTTTTGGGCGCTTTGCATCTGAGGAAGAGCGTGAGTTGCTTGAACTACATCGCCGGCTTCATTGTGTTGTGAAACAGAAATCAGTTTATCGAAATGACGTTTTAACCAACGTTGGCCAAAGCTTTCACTATCTTCAGAGGCATTAACTTTTGGCGGCAACACCAACAACAACCCACCACCAACTAACGAACCCAACGCGGCACTAAAACCATTCGCATCGAACTGCTCTCTAAAATCACAAACAAGAACTTGGCACTCACGACCAAGCAGTTGTTGGCCTTTTTTTACTGGAGCATGAATCACACCTTCAAATGGCGTACCGCCAACCTGGAAGATGCTCGGAGTGTTTGAATCTTGAAGGAAGGTAAAAACAGCAGAGTTTTGCCAATCAAAATCGCCATCAAAGACCACGCCGTAACGGTGATCGTTATGCTGAGCAATATTAGAAAGTGTATGTAGAAAAGTGTTGGTTGGGTTTGTCATAGTTAGCGTCCAGATTCATCTAAACACAGTTTATCACAGCCAAATAAAAAGCCGCATAAAGCGGCTTTAGAGGAGTAATGAAAAGTCGTCGACTTAGTCGAGCTTCGATTGTACGAAGGCGAGGATTTCTTCCATTGTTGAATCATCAACTTTCTTAAGGTTCAACGCCAAGTTTGAACCCTTGCGGCTGTATGATACGCGGCCCTTAATAAGCTCAACTTTTGGAGAAGCTTTCTTCGCTGGCGCTGGCGCCAATTCAAGAATCCAACCTTCCAATGTTTCGGTCACGTCTTTGGTTAGACGAGTTACGCCTTGAGCTTCGCTACGCTGCCATACAAAACCTTCAGAAGCATCACACTTAGTCAGCAGTGTTTGCTGCTGTTCACTCGTCAATCCACCAAACTGCTTGTGCAGTTTAACAATAGTTGGACGACCAAGGTCGCTCACATTTGGGTAAGCTTGTAGCAATTCAAGTGGTAGAGCAGCTGCTTTCAATGCACCACTCACTAAAGCTTCACTGCACTGGAACATTTTCGCCAGTGCTTTCTGATCTTCAGCTTCGCCTTTATCCAGCTTCGCTTGCATCTCTTTGCCCTTCTCGTAAAGAGAAAGCGGTTTATGAGCGTTAGCTACGTCTGATAGGAACTTAGCGTGTTCGCCGTTAATGTTTTCAGCAACATAGATTAGGAACTCTTTGTCAGCCAAAATACATGACATACGACGACGGCTACCATCAAGAACTTCAATCTTACCGTCTTTGTTCTTACGACCAACCGCTGGGTATTGCTGACCACGTTCTTTCAATGTTGTAAGAACATCAGAAAGCGCGTGCTCGTTTAAGAAAGATTGCTCACGAGCGTTCTCTTCAAAAACAACCGTTCGAGTAGCCACTTCAGCCGCAGGAATTCGAACCAATTCAAATGAAACCAAATCTTCGCCAGCAACAGAAAGCTCAATCACTTGAGCCTGCTCTTTTGCCGCTGTTTGCGCTTCTTGTGGTGTTGCTACGCGACGTTTGTTTGCTTTACCAAATAGCTTTGCATTTAAGTCAGATGTTTTAATTGCCATTGTTGTTATCCCTGATTAAGTGAAGGCCAGTTGCTATGTAATACGCGCTCTAATTCTAGAGCACTTTTTTGTACTGCGTCTTGAGCAACAGCTAGAGTTTTCTTACCGCCCTCAAAGTCGCTCACCGTTAGATCGAAAACCGTGCTGTAAGTGTCGGCACAGGTTTCAAAAGCACGGCTTCTTGGAATGGTTGCCATCATTACTTGGTCATTCAACAGGTAGTTCATTTCCGTCAGAACTGACACCTGTTTCTTGTTGTCGTCTTCAAACATGGTTGGCATTAGACGAACAAATTCGAGCCCTTTCCAGTCATCCGGGAACATTTCGTAAACCGTTGGTAAGTGCTGGAAGAAGTTAACCGTTGAAGCCCAATCCAAACGCTTAGCTGCACATGGAATCAGAAGTGCGTTCGACGCGTACATTGCATTCCATACTAGAGGGTCAACGTGCGGGCCGGTATCAATCATAATCACATCGAAGTCATCGGCGATTTTGTCGATAAGCTTCTCTTTTAACAGACGAACAATATCAAGTGACTGATCTTGTGAAAGGCTTTGCCACGCTTCAGCGTTAAACATCGCATCTTCTGGGAAAGCAGAAATTGTCTTCAGGTTTGGATACTGAGTTGGCAATAGTACGTTCTTACGAAGAAACTCTAGATCGACATCTTGGCCTTCAGGCACGTTGTCCAACATGATATCGACGGCAGAATAGATGCTGTCGTGCTCTGCCCCACTAATTTGTGGATTTAGGAACAGACGCAAAGAGCCCTGTGGGTCCAAGTCAATCAGACAGATACGGTAGCGCTTATCCAAATTCAGAGACAAACAAGCGGCTAAATGAACCGCTGTCATTGATTTACCCGTACCACCCTTCTGGTTTTGTACGTTGATAATCCATGGCTTATTGTCAGCGTGCTGCTTACGTTCATGGAACTTTGGCACTTCTGCCGCGTCCATCAACATGTGAGCTTCTGTCAATGAAATCGAGTAATGATTGGCGTTGTTCTTTGTAAACTGATGGCCATCAGCTTCAAGTTTAGTGATCGCTTCATCGAGTTTACGACGCGTTAAACCAGAACGAGTCTCCATCATAGCTTTAGACATTGGAGGGAAATGTTCATCACTTCGCTCTTCCAAAATAATCTCAATTCGGTCAGCCTGAACTTGTTGAGTTTGTTCGGCTAGCTGATAGAGCTTATCAATCGTTTGTTCTCTTTTCATTGCCAGTTTCCGTAATGATTAACTAAGTACAAATTGTACAGCGATTAACAACAAACACAACAAAAACATGAACATACATTTATGAGTAAAATCACATAAAATAGACCGCGTTTTTACAATTTGATGAAACATCGCCTTAGACAAACACAAAAATGACTGTTTCTATCATGTATAACCATGCTATTTCTAGTCTACATTTTAAATGTTACAGCATCACTTATTTACAATGTAAATGGAATTTCAACGAAAAACCTTCGGAACGATTGAAATACAACCGTAGATTACGGTTGGTGTGATTTGCATTCGAATTTATAGATTTTCAATCCAATAAAAATTAAAAAACACTCAATGACCAAAAAATTCAAAACAGAAGAGAAGATGGGGTGTCAAAAAACAACAGAGGATTGGAACTTAACCGGAAGAATGATCATGGAGCACATCCAGTGTAAGATAATTGATAACGCCAAATTATGAAGCATGATCAAGGCGTAAACTGAGCAATATTGATCCGAGCAACTGCAGATTGAAAATGATCAACCTCCGGAAAAATGATCAAGTAAACATAGTTACGGAAGCATGTAATTTATGAACTAAGTTACGGACAAATGCTTTTGGAATGGGGATTCAACGCCTATAAGGGCTCAATGATTGAAAATTCAATCGACACAGACCAAGAATACACAAACATGACAATTTCATGATCATGCTTCCTAGTTAAGACCCACCCGCTCTAAATACATCAAAGCAATCCATTTCCAGCGGATACAGACTAAATTTTGCACTCAATAGGGTAGGAACGATAAAAAAGTATGCTCTCTTGATCATTGTTCCGATAGATTGGCCACCACAAGTGTCCACTTAGACAAGTCAAAAGCTACTTAGAAACCGATGTTGAATTCCGATCTGTGGATAAGCTGTATAAGTATAATGATCATGCTTTCGAACCAATAATGATCATGCTTACAATGACTTAATGATCATCGTTCTGATGTTCTGTGATCATGCTTTCTTAAGTTTAATGATCATAGTTTCGGAACCTTTATGATCATGCTTTCCAAGGCGATTTATTTTAATGCTTTAAATTCAGCTACTTATAAGCAAAGTTACGTCCAGATCATTAGATCACTTAATCATTTAAGATCATATTAATCAAAAAGATCAGTTATTTAAAAGCCAATAAATTCTCTTTATTTATGATCATTCTTTCTTTATCATTCAGGAACTATAGTGAAATTACGGTTAGTGTGATACGGATCAAAAATGAAACCAGAAGAGAAATTGTTAATTAAGGCACGAAGCCACAAAGATGGTCATTTATTTGAGGTATCTGAAACAGCCGTTGAATGGATAGAACAATATCAACACTTCAAAGGTGTCACCAAAAGCATAGTTGAGCTTCTTAACCTAATTTCACTTCGTGGGTTTAGCAGTAAAGACGGGTACGTTTCCACCACTGAGATTATTGAATCAACCGATGGTCAAGTCACTCGCGCAGCCTTACAGCAAAGGCTGAGAGCTGCAGTTAATATCGGATTGTTCAAACAAATCCCCGTTCGCTTTGAAGAAGGCCTTGCTGGTAAAACCATGTTGCATCGCTTTGTGAACCCAAACCAATTGATATCGGTGCTGGGTGCCACCAGTTTAGTGACAGAAAGCGTGAAGCAAAATGAAAAGCAAAAGCGCTCTAAAGCCCTAGCTCAAACCAAAGTAAACAAGCGCTTACTGAATGAACATGGGTTGAATACCCCACCAACGATGAAAGATGAAGCGGATCAATTCATTGTTTCGCCAACCAATTGGGCGGGGATTATTGATCAAGCGTTAGCGCCACCTAGAACTCGTAAGAGCTACCAGAAATCCATGGTTTCGATCTCTGGCACTCGCGCTGTGATCGAGACACGATCTTCTAAAAATATCATGACCGTTGACGATCTGATGACGCTATTCGCGTTATTCACTCTCACCGTTCAATATCATGATCATCACCAAGATGATTACCATCTAGACGCGAAACACACGCCAAACAAAACACCACTCTACATCACTGATATTTTGTCTTTACGTGGCAAGAAAGACAGCGGCCCTGCACGTGATTCTATCCGCGACAGTATTGATCGTATCGAATTCACGGATTTCCAACTGCACGAGCTTACAGGCCGTTGGCTTAGTGAGAACATGCCAGAAGGCTTTAAGAGTGATCGTTTCCGATTCTTAGCTAGAACCATTACCGCATCGGAAGAAGCGCCTACAGAAGGCTCTGACGGCGAAATTCGCATTAAACCGAACCTATACATCCTGGTTTGGGAGCCTTCGTTCTACGAAGAGCTGCTGACGCGTGACTATTTCTTCCTATTTCCGCCAGAAATCCTGAAGCAACATACCTTGGTCTTCCAAATGTATTCGTACTTTAGAAGCCGCATGGCACGTCGTCATTCAGATAGCATGTTGCTCAGTGAGCTCAACCAGAAATTGGCGCGTAACATCGATTGGCGTCGTTTCTCGATGGATCTGATCCGCGAGCTCAGAAAGCTGGGTGAAGTCGGGGATCAAGAAGATACCTTCCTGGTTAATCTTTGGGGTTATCACTTGACGATCACCGCGTTGATCGAAAAAGGGAAAACGACCGATTATCAGGTAGATATCAAATGTAATGTGGAAGAGGTCTTACGTTACTCAAGAGCGCGTACCACTAACGCGGGTAAGCGTAATATGGCACCAACGCTGCCGAACCCACTTCGTAACGAAATGGTGTCTAAGCAGAAACTGGAAGAGCTGTCTGAGATTATCGACGGTGAGTTTGAGCCCATTCAGCGTAAAGCACCGTCGCCAAGAGGTAAATTGGGACGTCGAGTTAAGCAGCGTAAACACTCTGTTGAGATCAATGCTGACGAGATCATGATTACTCTCTCTAAATATACCTCTGCAGAGGCTCTAGAACGCAGCATAACGGCTTTATCTGCTATGACAGGGCACTCACATGCCTCAATCAAAGAAGAGTGCTCAGAGCTCATTGAGAAGCTTGATTGGTTGAGAGTAGGGGAGGACGTTATCCCATACGAAACACTGAGTCGCTTGATTGAGCTATATAACGACCGAGATAGCACCAGCAATCGACATCTGTCCATTGAACGTTTGATCTCTGGTTTAGCGGTGCGTCGTAAAGTGTGTAAACAAGTTCATGAAGGTCATTTAGACGAAAACGTGTTCCTTGCGCTCGATGAAATGGCGATTGGCCACTAGTCATTATCCTATCGCGATAAGCCTGTTTTACCGTCGCTGAATGGATAGTTTTGAACACATTAGGTGCTGATTAAAATCGCACCTAACGCTGACAAAGTGATGACAAAGTAGCGCATCTAGTTGATTATTATTTATCCCGAATAGACAACCTTTGTCCTTTCTTGTGATTAATAGATTGGCTCATATTTTGTTACATCATACTGAATAGATTTTTGCGAGTTCCCAAGGGACTCGCTTTTTTTTGCCTAAAATTCAGTCAATCATTAAAATTCAATAGCTTACAGAGTTAAACGCCGAAGCATGATCAAGGCTCGATCATGCTTTCTACGGATCTAGCTCTGGTGAGATTCTGATTTGATGCTTGATCGAGAAGGGCTTGATCAGTGGAGATGGCGTTGAATAATGCCTTGATCATCGTTTCGGGGATGGGTTGCCATAAAGCGTACATGCAACTCGATCAATTTTTCAGACTCTGCTTTCCAACGTGGTTCTTGCTGTTGGTTCGTAAACTCCAAAGCCAATACACACAAGTGTTGTAGCCGCTGTGTACACCACTCTTGCAATCCTGCTTCTGATTTTGGGTCACATGACACCGCTTGCAGCTTACTGTAGGCAAACATTAGGTATTGGTAGGCTTTATCTTGATGGCTTGAGCTGCTGGCCTCCTGCGAAGCCAACTCCGGATTCGATGAATCCGCGAGGTGGCGATAGAAAGTAAAGATTCTCAGGCATCCGTCTAGCCAACATGCGATACCTTTGCTCTGCTCATCTGTGATCAATGGCCCCCAGAGCGCATCTGGAGGCGTTAAGATCAAAGGTTCTAACCGGTCCACTTGATCATGCTTTCGGTCTTTGTACCAATCTCCGATCCGCTCTAACCAAGTGTCTAGTTCATTCATGCAACGTTATCCCACTGTTTTACAAAGTGATTATCAGAAACTTGTTTGATTTCATGCTGTATTTCACTGCTCTGCTCTCGAATACGATCAGCGTCTATTGAATAGTTTGGCTCATTTTTGACGAGTTCGCCAAATGGCAGATCGGGATCTGGTACGGCAGAGATCAACAACTTAGTGTACGGGTGTCGTGGATTGGTTAAGATCGACTGGGTTGATCCCCATTCGACGATCTGTCCTTTGTACATAACCGCTGTCTCTTCTGCGATGTAATGTGCTGTGGCAAGATCGTGGGTTATGTACAAAAAGCCAATCCCCAACTCTTGCTTCATTTTTTGAATCAGGTTCAACACGCCAAGTCGAATCGAAACGTCCAACATCGAGGTGGGTTCGTCAGCAAGAATAACCTCAGCGCCAACGGCCAGTGCTCTCGCTAGGTTAACCCTCTGTCTTTGGCCTCCACTGAGCTCGTGCGGGTATTTGGCGAGCGTTTCGATGGGTAACTCCACCAGCGTTAATAACTCTTTGAGGCGTTCTGTGAGAGCCTGTTTAGTGGCTACCTGTTTATGGATCTTAAGTGGGCGCGTTAAATGGTGCTCAATGGTGTGAGTGGGATTAAGTGAACCAAAGGGGTCTTGAAACACCATTTGCACACGGCTGCGATAATCCAAGATATCTTTACGGCTTTTCAGCGTAGAGATGTCTCTGCCTTTGAACAGTATCTCTCCCTCTGTCGCAGGGTAAACCTTGGTCATCAATCGTGCGCAGGTGCTTTTCCCGCAGCCTGATTCTCCGGCTAAGCCGAAAATCTCGCCTTAGCCTATGTGAAAGCTAACGGATTTGATTGCATTGAAAGAGGGGAAAATGAGAGTTGGATCAAACCACATTTCTTATGGGGAATCTTTTAAATATAATTGCAGAAAATGGCTTTGGCAAAGTTTAAATGAGGCATTTATTAATTAGCTTTGTGAAGCGTCGGAATCATCACACTTCAGTACAGAATTTCTTAACAAGCGAAAAAGCATTTGCTACAGATTACCTGTCCATTACATGGTGCTTTTCGGAGGAAAACATGTCCATTAATTCTATCAACCATGATGAAATGACAAATATTGCAAACAAGTGGGATGCTGAAGAAGAAGAAGTATCTTTCAAACCAGAAAAGAAAATGAAGTCTGCTGAAGCTCGTCGTCGTATCGAGACTCTAAGAGAAATTAGAGAAAGCGGTTTGAGTCTGGAAGAAGCGAGGGAGCTAGGTCTTATTCACTAATAATCCCCATTGCATTTAGAAGGGTGGCACAACGCCACCCTTTGATTTATAAGTGTTTTTTTCATGTTTCCTATCCAGATTTAATCAACTCCTTGATTCTTTGGCTCACTGTTCTGTTTAGCCTAACCCTTTTGATATTACGCTTTTCAGATGAAAAACACGCACATGGCATACTCTTGAGCTAAGTTGTTTGACAGTCATATTCAACGCCACTAATTTTAAAGTTAAAGCAAAAATATGCGATGTCGTTGGTAAGGAGAAGGCTATGTCTAATTCTGTGGCTCAAGCTAAAGAAGTGCTGTTTTACGAACCCGAAGATCCGAACGGATACCTGTCAAATTTTGCCGCTTGTCCTATCAAGGTAGGTGATCAAGTTTGGGCAACCAGCGAACATTATTATCAAGCGATGAAGTTTGCCTCCGAAGCGCTACGTAATACCATTTTGGAAGCCAGTACACCTGCTGAAGCGTTCTCTTTAAGTCGTGACTACGAAGACCAAGTTCGCGAAGATTGGTATGACATTCGTGTTGAAGTGATGCAGTTTATTGTGACGGAGAAGTTCAGACAGAATCCACAGTTTGCGCTGTTTCTTACCAATACCGGAGATTCGGTGATCAAAGAACATTCGCACAAAGACCACTTCTGGG
This sequence comes from Vibrio sp. 10N.239.312.D08, assembly GCF_041466145.1. NCBI lineage: Bacteria > Pseudomonadati > Pseudomonadota > Gammaproteobacteria > Vibrionales > Vibrionaceae > Vibrio > Vibrio sp. 10N.239.312.D08. The sequence goes on from NZ_JBFSSD010000035.1 coordinate 43,176, forward strand.
GCGATGGCGGCGATGGAACCGGCGAGAACCATTTGGGTAAGATTCTGATGGCAGTGCGTCACCAGCTTCGCACTCAGCAACTGCATTTAATTGCTTCGCACTGATTCGTCGATTCAGATAGCGGCATGCTTATCATTACTCCTTAGACGCATTTAAAAGGCCGCCCTGCTATCTAGTATGAAGCAGGGCGGCCTTTTCGGTTTTAGAGAGTCAGGCATCAACGAGAGTTAACGTACGTGACTAAGCTATCCGTTGCTAAGTTCTAAGTTACGCTGGTGCTATAAGTAACTCTGTACGATGTCGTCAAGCTGTCCATCGTCTTTCATTTGGTCTAGGCGTTGGTTGATGAAGCTTTGCAGCTTAGGATCCATCTCAGGGTCAAACGCCAAATGGATAGGGTAGTTATTGATGACAGAACCAAACTCATGCATCTGGTAATCATCAATACTCAGTTTTTGCTCGTTTAGGTTGTATTTGATTCGTGATTCCATTTCCACAAACACGGTGTCGCCAGGTGCTCGGTTCAGGACACGAAACGCAGCAGTGTAATCTTTTACTCGAATCTCGTTGAGCTTGCCCTGTTGGATATAAGGTTCCAAGTTCGGATACTCAAATCCTTTCAGCAATACCACGGCTTTCCCATCGAGATCATCGATTGTATTGAACTCAAATGGCTTTTTACCGCTGCTGAGTAATACGTGTTTTACATTGTAAATCGGGTCTTCAGATAGGTTCGCAGATTGAATATTCCCCCAACTAGGGCTGCCATAGGTAACCCAGTTTGGATTCTCTCTCGCATCGAGCTTGTCGATCATTCGATTAAAAGGGTAGGTGTGGTAGTTGATCTCATATTGGCTGTCATCAAACACGGCTTCCACAATATCTGAAACAATTCCTCTGTGAGATGACCCGTCAGTTTCGATTTGAAAAGGTTGCGCTTGGCTCGCAATAATGTAGTAGTGAAGAGGTTCGCTTGCAGAAGCATAACTGCTTGAAAACAAACTGACTATGGATGCAACGATAAGATGTTTTTTCATAACCTTCCCTAGTTATTTGATGAATGACTACTATTATACTAGTTGAGTAATTGTAGTTTGCTAGGATAACAATAATGGTAATTTGTGTATGGTGACAAAAGGAAAACGCTACGTTGGACTCTCCCGACAGTTGATCGGGATGATAATAGCGATCAGTACCTTATTCACAGTTATAGTGACAGGTCTCGGGTTGTATGTAGAGTACCAAAGTCGAGTTTCTTTTATCAGCTCTCAGATCGAGCAGGTCAAGGCTGGCTACCTTTCTGGTTTAACGGCAAGTTTGTGGGTTGAAGATCGAGAGCAATTGTTTGTGCAAGCCGAAGGCATCTCTCGCCTCCCTTCGGTCAGTTACCTTCTTATCGAAAGTCCCGATGAAAAAATTCTAGAGTTAGGTCAAAAGACCGAAGGCCAATCTTATTCTCAGTCTTGGGAAATGGTGCACCAGATGGGCGGCACAGACTTCCCGTTGGCGACGCTCACGGTGCAATCAGACTTGAGCATGATCCTAGATGACTTTGAAGAACGAGTGTTATTGTTGCTCGCCTTCGAAGCCGTTAAAATCTTCTTGTTGTCTCTCGTATGTTTAACCATCGTCTATCGTCTTGTCGTAAAACGTTTGATGACTATGTCTTCCCAAATCAACCAACAACAGGTCGAAGACAACAAACCGCGCTTTATAACGCCAACTCACTCTACTTACAAAGATGAGATATCGACTCTAGAGAGTAGCTATAACCGATCGGTAGAACGTATTCGTCAACAATATCAAGAGCTGGAAAAAGCCAAAGACGTTGCTGAGGTGGCCAACCGCAATAAAAGTGAATTTCTTGCCAATATGAGTCACGAAATCCGTACACCAATGAATGGGATTATCGGGTTGTCGTCTTTGCTCTCTGAAATGGATATGCCGAAAGAGCAAAAAGAGTACATCAACATGCTCAACACCTCTTCGCTTACGTTGCTCGACTTAATCAACGACATTCTCGATTACTCGAAGATCGAAGCGGGGCGACTAGAGCTTCAGCAAGAGCCGATGAAAATGATGGGCATTGCGGCCGACGTTGAATCAACCTTTCGAGTGAAAGCCGAACAGAAAGGGCTTCGATTCCAATTAGCGATCGACCCTAAGATCCCAACCATGGTGATTGGCGACGGTACTCAACTAAGACAAGTCCTAAATAACTTAGTAGGCAACGCGATTAAATTTACCGAGCATGGCCACGTCACGCTCTCGCTTCGTTTGGAAGAGGTGGTTGAGCCTGAGCAAAAACTCAGAGTGAGGTTCGAGGTTGTCGACAGCGGTATCGGTATTGCAGAAGACAAACAGAAATCGGTGTTCGATAAGTTTCAACAAGCCGACGGCAGTACCACACGTATTTATGGAGGCACAGGGCTTGGTCTAACAATATGCGAGAAGATAGTGACATTGATGGGCAGCAAGCTTGAACTCACCAGTGTTGAAGGTAAAGGCAGTACCTTCTATTTTACGGCTGACTTTGACCCGTGTTTAGAAGCCGATGAAAGCAATATCGATTTCAATAAGGTTTCGGTTCTGCTTGTGGATGATAGCCAGCTGAACATGTGTATAACGTCTACACAGCTTCAATCCTTTGGCGTTAAGTCTGAGTGCTGTGAAACGGCAAACCAAGCGTTAGAGTTGGTTTCAGAGTCTGTGGCTAAGTCATCACCTTATGATCTCGTTCTGATAGACAAAGTAATGCCGTCCGTTGATGGCTTTCAACTGGCGAGAAGCTTAGTTGAACGCTTTGGTAGCGAGTGTCCCAAGTTAGTGATGATCTCTGCTGACCCTAGAAAGCAAGATGAAGCTCGTGCTAAACAAGTCGGTTTTGTTGCCTACATTGCGCGTCCTTACCAAGATAATCAGCTTAAATGGACCATCAGTGAGGTACTCGCGAGAGCGGCTGATACTTCAGTCTTTACCTATCCGAACAGAGGAGAGGTTGCGTTTAAAGACAATGAACCTGTGCCGTTAAGTAAACCTGCAGCGGTTGTTAAAGATGCTCCCATTGTCTCTGTAAACGCCACACCAGCCGATAAACAAGATCCAATTCAAGCAGAGTCAAAACCTGTCGCAGTTGCCGGAGAATTTAGTGGTACGGTTTTAGTTGTTGAAGACTCGCGAGTAAACCAACAAGTCGCCAAGATGATGCTCAAGAAGCTTGGCTTTGAGGTTGATATTGCCGACAACGGTGAAATTGGTGTCGAGAAATTCAAAGCCAACGAATACGAGATGATTTTTATGGATTGTCAGATGCCGGTTCTTGATGGCTTCGAAGCGACCAAGCAGATCCGAGCGCTCGAAGAAGGGGCTGCAAAGCATATTCCAATCATTGCGCTGACGGCCAACGTCGTGCAGCGAGACAAGCATTTGTGCTTCGATGTAGGCATGGATGAGTTTTTACCTAAACCGGTTAACCAAGGCAAACTGAGAGAGATCGTAGCGAGTTTCTTGTCGAAAGAGACGGAATCAAACAAAGAACATGAGCAGCAAATTGTTTAGTTGAGTATCTCTAATCTTACTTTCATTAAAAGAGTAATGAGGCGAATTAGACATAGTCTTTTATGCCGTTGGTTATATTTGAAGTATCGTGTGAAAGAAATGATAAAGGTGGCCTGAAAGACCACCTTTTTTGTATGTGTCGGTTTGAACTTAATCTCTATCGATTGCGAACGCAGACCATGCTTGACGTGTCGGCATCACTTCGACTCGGTTAATGTTGATGTGATCTGGCAAGGTTGCGATATAAAACATCTGCTCGGCAATATCCTCTGCTGACAACGGTGTAGTGCCTTGGTAAAGGTTGTCTGAAGCCGTCTGGTTACCTTTAGTTCTTACAAGAGTAAATTCCGTTTCTGCAATACCAGGGGAGAGGTCAGTCACTCGTACCCCTGTGCCTTGTAAGTCACAACGTAGGTTGTAACTGAACTGCTTTACGAACGCTTTGCTGGCACCATACACATGGCTTCCTGGGTAAGGCCACTGTCCGGCGATTGACCCAACATTGATGATTGAGCTTCCTGCGCCTTTTTTAATTAACGTAGGCAACAGCGCATGAGTAACATTAACCAAGCCTGTGACATTGGTATCGATCATAGTGTGCCAGTCTTTCAAGTCCACATCAGGCGCGCCTTCTGGTGCCAAAGCTAACCCAGCATTATTGACCAATGCGGTAATCGATGAAAATTCAGCGGGTAATGAATCAATGGCTTGTTTTACGGCGTCTGCGTCTCGAACGTCGAGTTGAATTACATGCACAGGCACCGTTAATTCTTCCTTTAGGTCGAGTAGCCTTTCGATTCGACGACCAGACAGCACTAACGACCAGTTATCTTCTGCGAAACGTTTTGCTGCCGCTTTGCCGAAACCAGAGGTTGCCCCTGTAATGAACGCTATCTTATCCATAAATACATCCTTCTAATTTGAAATTAACATAAGTAGTGCCATGCCGATCAAAATCGGCGCGGTCGTTGTTTTTGCAGACAAGTTCGGTACTGATAGATACAGTTTTTGCCCCAGTACATTGCCAATCAAAGCTGCCGGTAATAGCCATAAACCTGTGATGAACGATTCTTGGTTAAATGCGCCAATCCATATGAAGCCGATCAGTGAAATCGCTGAACTCAGCAGAAAAAACACAATCGCGGTGGCTCTCTGTTCACTGGTTTTAATGGTCAGGTTCATCAAATACGTCACTAATGGCGGACCTCCTGAAGAAGCGGTGGTCATGCTAAACCCCGAAATGGCTCCCGCCCAAAACGCGTGTCGTTGGTGCAACCAAGTGAGGCGTAAGTCCAAAATAATCAGCGTGCCAGCGACCAAAGACATCATCGCGATAAAGGCCTTCAAGCCTGATTCCGATATCGTGCTAATGAAATACAGCGAGAAAGGCACCGCAACCAACATGCCAATACACAGCGGCGCAATAAGCCGGATATTGATGGTGGTTTTACTTCGCTTGAGCAGAGGAAAGGCACTTAAAAAGTCCAACAAGATAGCGATGGTTACCGCTTGCAATGGTGGAACAATAAAGCTGAGGGAAAGCGCTACGATAATCGCAAACCCAAATCCTGAATAGCCTCGAACTACTCCTGCAAACAGAATCAATGTCATCGCTAATCCTAATTCCACTCTTGCTCACCTCTTTGCTTTTGATATTGCTGCTGCGTTAATTAGCGTTCGATGAGACCTGTCTCGTCTGCCTTTCAATCTATTCACACCTAAGAGTTTTGAATAGAGCCAGATCGACGATTGGATTGGGTCAGGCAGTTTGTTGGATCGGGGATGAGACTTGGGCTGATGTACTGGCCCAATGTTTTGTTGAAACTGACACTATGACCTCCGCCCTGTTTGGGATGAAGATTATTCCATCCGATAGCGCAGCCTTTTCAATGTCGTGTTTTGTGTCTTTCATTCTCGAAGACGAGCCAAGCACGAGCGGCTGTGAATCTAGTGTTGTTAATGGAGACGATGAAATGGAAGTATCAACAGAACAGCTTGTGAACCAAGATATTATCGACCTCGACAAGAGCGTATTTCATTCTTGGTCGATTCAAGAAGCAGCGGAGCCTATCGCCATTGCGGGTGGGCAAGGATGCAAAATGTGGGACTACGAAGGTAAAGAATACCTTGATTTTAGTAGCCAACTGGTTAACACCAACATTGGTCATCAGCATCCACAAGTGATCAAAGCGATTAAAGATCAGGCTGATTCATTAGTGACCGTTGCCCCTGCGACCGCCAACCTCACTCGTGGTTTGGCGGCTAAGCGTATCTTGTCGAAAGCGCCAAGCTCGTTTAAGAAGGTGTTCTTTACCAATGCAGGGGCAGATGCCAACGAAAATGCGATTCGCATGGCGCGACAATTCACAGGGCGCGACAAGGTGCTATCTGCTTACCGTTCTTACCATGGCAATACAGGTACTGCTATTGCTGCGACGGGGGATTTTCGTCGAATTCCAAACGAGTATAGCCGTGGGCACGTTCACTTCTTCAATCCATTTCTCTATCGAAGCGAATTCAACGCGGCGACTGAGGCAGAAGAGAGTGAGCGTGCCCTGCAGCATTTAGAGCGAGTGATTGAATGCGAAGGACCAACGGCGATTGCGGCGATTATCCTAGAGACGATTCCGGGAACGGCTGGTTTTCTCATTCCGCCCAAAGATTACCTTATCGGCGTGCGTGAGCTGGCAACCAAACATGGCATTCAGTTGATATTCGATGAAGTCATGGTCGGCTTTGGTCGCACGGGTAAGTGGTTTGCGTTTGAGCACTTTAATGTCGTGCCAGATCTGATTACTTTCGCGAAAGGGGTGAACTCGGGTTATGTGCCGGCTGGTGGCGTGGTGGTCAGCGAACCGATCGTTGAGCACTTTAAGTCAAACTTCTTTATGGGCGGCTTAACGTACTCTGGTCACCCTTTGGCGATGGCTTCTATCGTTGCAACGCTCGATGTGATGGAGCAAGAGGGCATTGTCACACACGCTGATAACGTCGGTAACAGCGTTTTAGGGCCGCTTCTACTGAGCCTTCAAGAGTTGCACCCTATGATTGGTGATGTGCGCGGCAAAGGGATGTTCTGGGCTGTAGAGCTGGTGGAAGATCGTGAAAGCAAGACGCCTTTAAGCAATGAAAAAATGGGGCAATTGAAAGCACAATTGACCAAGCGAGGCCTGTTGACCTTCATTGTGAACAACCGCATTCACGTTGCGCCACCTTTGGTTATTCAGCCAAGCGAGATAAAGAAAGGCGTTAAGATCATTGATGAAGTGTTGTTTGAACTCGCTTCTTAATTCTTCAATAAGATAGCCAGCACAGCAACCAAGGCACTTTGACAAAGAATTCCCCGTTCTTTTCAACGTGCCAAACCTAACCTTCAGAAACGACAAAAGAGCATCGATTGATGCTCTTTTTACGTTTATTCACTAAATCACTTTGCTCAAACCGCTCTTAAGTGATGCTAGATCTTCATCGCCTCAGACAGCTCTTTGATACCGGGTGCGATCAGATCTTTGTCGATGGCGTGAAAGCCCAATCGAAAATAGGAATTGGGGTCATATTCTGACAATGCTTCACAACCCGATTCCGTTTCGGTATTCGTCATAAAGTGTGAATAGCCTGTCTCAATCAATATGCCCTTTTGGGCGGCTCGTGAAGCTAAACGCTGGCTATTGATGTGGCTGGGCGTTTGTAGCCACAGAGAGTTGGCCTGCTCGCTTTGAGCCAGTCGCTTGCAGTCAGGTAAGTACTTCAAGACAGCATCGTTGATCAGCTTCCAGCGCTGGCGAGTGTTTTCTCTAAAGCGCCTCACAAAGCTGTCGTAGTAGCCTTGTTCAATAAAGTGCGCTACTTCCATCTGAACACGGCTTGGCGCATGTCGGTACATCAAGCGACGCAGTATTCTAAGGTCGTAGATTAACTCTTCAGGTGCCACGATGTAGCCTAACCTCAAGCCGGGTGCCAGTAGCTTAGAGAAGCTGCTGACGTAGATGACTCTCCCTTCCTTGTCATTGGCTTTTAGCGCGGGTTTAGGATTCCACTCCACGTTGCACTCGGCGTCATAGTCATCTTCGATAATTACCGCGTCATTGGCTTTGGCCATTTCAAGTAACTGAGTTCGACGCTCATCACTCATGGTGACGCCGGTTGGAGCTTGATGGCTAGGCGTGACATAGAAGTGATCACACAGTGAAGAGTGCTCATTGAATCTCAATCCTTGTTCATCCACTTGATGCGGGTGTAACTGCGCGCCAGAGAGATTGAAGATGTGATTCGCTTCTTTGTAGCCGGGGTTCTCGACTCCGACTCGACTCTGATGGTTCATGAGCAAAGTCGAAATCAAATACAGCGCATTCTGCGAACCTAAGGTTATGAGGATCTCATCACTTTGGGCATGAATACCGCGCTGTGGGAGCACCCTTGTGCGTATCTGTTCGACCAGCATGTCGACGTCTTTATCGACCTTGTCGCAAAGCCAGCGGTGATCATGTGGGTCTGAGGTGACCTTTCTTGTCGCTTCTCGCCATTGAGCTAATGGGAAGTCATTGATAGAGGGTTGGCCAAAAATAAATGGGTATTGGTAACAACTCCAATGCGAGGGTTTGACGATGCGTGGGTATTGGCCCAATTGCAGCTTAACGCGTTTGCTCCAATCCGGTGCATTGTCGCTGTCGGCTGATTCAAAATGATCCAAACTCGCGTCGATAGTATCACTCGGGTTTTCATACTTTTCTGAAAGGTAATAACCACTGCGAGGCTTACTGATGAGGTAGCCATCGTCGAGCAAACTGTCGTACACCAAGGAGACAGTATTGCGTGAAACACCCAATTGGCTAGACAGCTTACGACAAGACGGAAGCGCTTGTTCAGCCGGAAAAATACCATTCAATATCGCCGTCACCAAATAGCTACGTACTTGTTCTTGCAGGCTTCTTTTGGAATCAAACTCGATGAAACAATTGTGATTTATTGCCATGAGATACAGTCCTTATTCTCAGTGAACCTCAGTCCAATTTGTATAAAAGAGCAAGAAATGCGCCAGAGTTCATATTGATGTTTTAAGAGTGTGTTTTGCTCTCTCTCAACCCCGAAAATTACGTTGTCCCAAACTAGAAAATCGTTCTGTCCCAACCTGAAAATTAAATTGGCTCTACGTCTCCGATGCATTCCGTTCATAAAGTAAAGGCAGGCAAATAATCTCGATAAGGAAAGCGTATGAAACAGGGAATGACGATGAAGGCATGGGTTTCAACAGCGGCAGCGACAGTTGTACTGGGTTGTTTTGGAGTCGCACAAGCATCGGAGCTTGCAGCCATCGAAAAGCAAGGCTTCATGAAAGTGGCGACAGAAGATAACTACTCTCCATTCAACTATATCGACCGCGGTAAGCCTGCGGGGATTAACAAAGATTTGCTTGATGAGTTACGTGAATATTCGAAGTTCGATATCGAACAAGAGATCTTACCTTGGACAGGACTACTCGCTTCGGTATCTGCGGGTCAATATGATGTGGCGTTAACTGGCGCGATCATTACCGATGCTCGCTTGAAGGCCTTTGATTTCACTCCACCTATCGCTTCAGCGCAGCATTACTTCTTAACCAGAGCTGACGCGGAAGATATTAATACGGTAGCCGATTTAGATGGAAAAACAGTGGGCTTACAAGCGGGCAGTGCTTTGCTAGAAAGGCTTCCAGAGCTCGAAGTGATGCTCGAAGCACAAGGCAAATCTTTGGGTAAAGTGGTGCAGTATCAATCCTACCCAGAAGCGTATTCCGACTTGGCAATCGGCCGAATAGACTACGTGATCAACAGTGTGGTTTCTGTTAACGAGGTAGTGAAATCCAAAGCGAAGGTGTTCAAAAAAGGCGAGGCGGTGTCTGGCCCAGGTTTCGTGAGCTGGCCTGTTCCTAAAGAGAACCCTGAGCTTTTGGCTTATTTAACGGAATTTTTCCTGCACCTAGAGCAAACAGGAAAAATGGCGGAGTTGCAGAAGAAGTGGTTCGGTGAGTCGTTCGACCAACTGCCTTCAGAGGCCATCACTTCCGTTGAGCAGTATCACAAGCTAACAGCAGTCCAATAGATGGATAAGCATGCGCTGACACAAACAGTTAACGGCTGTTTGTGTCCATGCCAATGGGTTCAAAGCGGTTTAACCCATGAGTCATTTGCGCAAAACCTATCGAAAGAAGTCGCTTATCAAAGAGGTCGTTTATGGATTATTACGCTTGGGAACAGTTGCTACAGGGCGCGTGGGCTACGGCATGGATATCGGCAGTCTCGATTGTATTAGGTGTCGTCATCGGGCTAGTCATTGCTTTAATTCGAATGATGAAAATCCCGTTTGTGGATCAAATGCTGGGTATCTATGTCAGCTGGGCACGAGCAACGCCTTTGGTGACACTGGCTCTGTTTATTTTCCTTTCTTTTCCGTCATTTGGCATCAATTTAGATAAACACGTTTCTGCTATTTTAGCTCTCACACTCAATACATCGGCATTCAATGCAGAGATTTGGCGCAATGCCTTTCTTAACTTTTCAAAAGGACAAATGGAAGCGGCAGAAGCCATTGGTATGAGACGTATCACTTATTTTCGCCGCATCATGTTCCCGCAAATGGTGATCATGAGCCTACCAGCGCTAGTCAATGAGATGTCGTTCTTAATCAAAGGCAGCCCAGCGATTGCGGTGATCGGCATCGTCGACCTAACTCGTGTCACCAATCGAATCTCTGCGGTTACCTATGAACCACTTGGGCCGATTCTATGTGCCGGTGCCATTTACATGTTGATTATTGGCGTGTTGGTGAAGTTGCAAGCGGTGGCTGAAAACCGAGCTACTTATCTGCAGCAATAAGTGCATACATCTGTTTACAGTAGCAGCAACAGTTTGGCCGTCATCACTACTTGGTCAGCTACACCATTTACCTGCTTGTGAAGCGTCATTGAGTGGGTAAATTTAAGGAGTAAATATGGAAGAATGGAATATTATCTGGCAACAAAAAGAGCTGTTTGCTTCTGGTTTTGTGACCACGTTTTATCTTTTTGTTTCGTCTTCAATCTTGAGTTTCGTCATAGGCATTGGTTTGTTGTACTGTCTCGAAAACTCGAGACTCGGTGTTAAGTACACCATCAACAGTTTGATAGGCATGATGCGCACCTTACCGTTTCTGATTTTAGCCTATCTGCTCTATTACGGTTTGCCTCAGGTTGGCATTCGACTAGATGCAGTGACTGCGGGAATCATCGCACTCAGCCTCTATCACGGTACGTATTTCTGTGAGATTTTCCGAGGTGTTCGTAAGGGGTTAGAGCCTGGTTACATCGAAGCGGCGCACGCTTATGGCTTTTCTAAACTCAAAACCTTCACACGAGTCATCACACCCAACGTGTTGTGTAAGTCGGTTCCTCTGATCACTAACCAACTCATCATCTGCTTAAAAGACACTGCGTTTCTTAGCATCATCACCGTCGCAGAAATTACCGCGGCCGCCAACAGCATTCAATCGACCTACTTCATCCCATTGAATGCGTTCATCATTGCTATCGCGCTCTACTGGGTTGTGAGTATTGCACTTGAAAGCATCACCAAACGAATCCAAACCAAAGTTGAACTTAGAGGACTTAGCCATGCTTAAACAATCAGAGATTATTGAAACGGAAGCACCGATTAACCCTTCTTTGGGCGTGAATTTGGAAGTGATTGAGTGCGAGCCACTATTGGAAGAACGAGAGACGATCATCAAGGTTGAAAACCTGTCGAAACAGTTTGATGGCATCGAAGTACTGCGAGACATCAACCTCAACATCAACAAAGGCGATGTGGTGAGTATTCTCGGCTCGTCAGGTTCGGGGAAATCGACGCTACTGCGTTGCATGAACTGGTTAGAGCAGCCAGAGCGCGGCACGATTTTTATGGGTGATGAGCGTATTGGTATCAACTCTGAAACGGGTAAGCCACTCAAATACAAAGAGTTGGCGAAACTTCGAGAGCGTCTTGGAATGGTTTTCCAAAGCTTCAACTTATGGCCGCATCTCACCGTGTTGCAAAACGTCATGGAAGCGCTGGTTCATGTTAAGAAGATAGCGAGATCAGACGCCGAGGAGATGGCTCGTAAGCAACTCGACAAGGTTGGGATGTCACACAAACTAGAGAGTTACCCAAGCATGTTATCGGGTGGGCAAAAGCAACGTGTCGCGATTGCCAGAGCTCTCGCGATGGAGCCGGATGTATTGCTGTTTGATGAGCCAACCTCCGCGCTCGACCCTGAATTGGTCGAAGAGGTGTTACTGGTAATGAAGAAGCTATCGCAAGAGGGTTACACCATGGTGGTGGTGACTCATGAGATGGAATTCGCGCGTCAGGTGTCGGATCAGGTGGTATTCCTTGAGAAGGGCATCTTGATTGAGAAATCCAACCCTGAGAAGTTCTTCACTAACCCAGATTCAACAAGGGTAAGGAAGTTCCTCAAGCTTGATTCATGAGCTAGATGATTCGCGCACCTTAATGTTTGATTGTTAAAAAACTCCGACTGAATCAGTCGGAGTTTTTGTATTGTGCGCCGAGCATGGCGTTGATCTAGGAGGTGAAAGTCCTCTACGGGCTCA
>NZ_JBFSSD010000036.1:0-53941 GCF_041466145.1 Vibrio sp. 10N.239.312.D08
CTTGTACGGTGGTGTGAGAGGACGGAGGCCGTGAGGCCTCCTCCTACTCGATTTATTTATATGCGCTGCGGACTACTTCGAGTGAAATTGCTCGCAAGCGATCATGGTGTTCTCGATTAGGCTCGCAACCGTCATTGGGCCAACACCACCCGGCACAGGTGTGATGAAGCTTGCGCTTTCTTTCGCTACGTCGTATTCAACGTCGCCCACTAGTTTGCCAGATTCTAAACGGTTGATACCAACATCGACCACAACAGCGCCTTTCTTAATCCAAGCGCCAGGAATGAAGTTAGGCTTACCAACGGCAACTACAACAACGTCTGCTTGACGCACGTGACCTTCAAGGTCTTTGGTGAAGCGGTGACATGTTGTCGTTGTACAACCTGCTAGAAGAAGTTCTAGCGTCATTGGGCGACCTACAATGTTTGATGCGCCAACCACAACCGCGTGTTTACCACGTAAGTCGATGTTGTAACGGTCAAGCAGCGTGATGATGCCTTTTGGCGTGCAAGAGCGAAGCTTAGGCATGCGCTGAGCCAAACGGCCGACATTGTAGGGGTGGAAGCCATCAACGTCTTTTTCTGGCGTGATACGCTCAAGAACGTGAGTGCTATCAATGCCTGCTGGTAGAGGCAGTTGAACAAGAATACCGTCGATCTCTGGATCGTCGTTCAGTTGGTCTACAAGTGTTAACAATTCGTCTTCTGTCGCAGTGGCTGGCAAGTCGTAAGATTTAGATACGAAGCCAACTTCTTCACACGCTTTACGCTTACTTCCAACGTAAACCTGAGAAGCAGGGTCTTCACCCACTAAAACAACCGCTAGGCCCGGAGCGCGTAATCCAGCTTCAGTACGAGCTTTTACACGTGCAGCAACTTCGGAGCGAACCGTTTGAGAAATTAGCTTTCCATCAATATTTTGAGCAGTCATGAATTTCCTTAGTATTGATATTCAAGTTAGTGGCTGATGTTTTTGGCGCATTATTCCAGAAAATCTTTTTGATTACCATCAAGCAAACGTTTGCTTTGCTCTATTTTCCAACACTTATATGTTTGTTGACCTTTTTTTACCCACTTAGATCAGAATGTTACATAAAGCCGTTGCTTTACTGATTCGAATTCGTATAATTCGTTCCTGTAGCGCGCCCTTAGCTCAGCTGGATAGAGCACCTCCCTTCTAAGGAGGTGGTCGAAGGTTCGAATCCTTCAGGGCGTGCCATTATTTAAAGAAACCCGATAACTCTCCGAGTTGTCGGGTTTTTTGCATTTTACATATCATAAAACACTTCTTTTCAAGCGCGACTCATTTTCTTCTGTTATTCGTTTCATTCGGCTTATGTAATAGAAAGTTAAAATTGTTCGTTTTTTGGGGTTTACATCATTTGGTAATAAAGCCACTATGAATTCACGAAGAATAGACAAGTAAAGCTATTAGCCAGTCGGTTTAGGAATCAAACCTTCTGCTCAATAGCTGATTTAGAGGAAGCAATGGCAGGAAACAGTATCGGACAACACTTTCGAGTGACCACATTCGGAGAGAGTCACGGTATCGCACTAGGATGTATCGTAGATGGGTGCCCACCAGGATTAGAAATTACCGAAGCAGACCTTCAAAGAGATTTGGATCGTCGTCGCCCTGGTACTTCTCGCTATACAACGGCTCGTCGTGAAGCGGATGAAGTGAAAATCTTATCAGGTGTATTTGAAGGCCAAACTACGGGTACTTCTATTGGTCTATTGATTGAAAATACAGACCAACGCTCTAAAGACTATTCCGAAATTAAAGACAAGTTCCGCCCTGGCCACGCTGACTATACGTACCATCAAAAGTACGGTGTGCGTGATTACCGAGGTGGTGGTCGTTCTTCAGCTCGTGAAACTGCAATGCGTGTTGCTGCAGGTGCAATTGCGAAGAAATACCTAAAACAAGAATTTGGTGTTGAAATCCAAGCTTACCTTTCTCAAATGGGTGATATCTCAATTGATAAAGTGGATTGGAACGAGATTGAAAACAACGCTTTCTTCTGTCCAGATGCCGACAAAGTACCAGAATTTGATCAACTGATTCGTGACTTGCTAAAAGAAGGCAACTCGATCGGTGCGAAGATTCAAGTGGTTGCGACTAAAGTGCCAGTAGGCCTTGGTGAGCCAATCTTTGATCGTCTAGATGCTGACATCGCGCACGCTCTAATGAGCATTAACGCTGTGAAAGGTGTTGAGATTGGTGATGGCTTCGATGTTGTTAATCAACGCGGTAGTGAACACCGTGACCCATTAACTCCAGAAGGTTTCAGCAGCAATCATGCTGGCGGTATCTTAGGTGGTATCTCTACTGGTCAAGATATTGTGGCAAGCATTGCGCTTAAACCAACATCAAGCATCACTGTACCTGGTGACACAATCACGAAAGATGGTGAAGCAACGCAGCTAATCACGAAAGGTCGTCACGATCCATGTGTTGGCATCCGTGCGGTACCTATTGCAGAAGCAATGCTGGCTATCGTGCTGCTTGACCACTTGCTACGTCATCGTGGTCAAAACTTTGGTGTGACAACTGAAACACCACAAATCTAATTCTGCTTCTTTTTATTTAGAATAGAATTGGTAGAAACAAAAAAGGGTTGCTTCGTAATGAAGTAACCCTTTTTCACATTAGCAGGATTATTCGTCCGGTTAGCGACTATCGTCATTAAAGACAGCTAGCAGCTTAAGGCTCTTAATCCATTAATGCACTGAACTTTCAGGATCAAGCTGGAACGAAGGTAAACGCCACTTGAATCGCACGGCCGCCATGCGCAGCAAGTAACCAACTACAAGCGTCACAATTGTCGCCGTTACGTCGTTGATGCCAAGCTCAAGCAAACCTAGGTATAAACCTGAAGCGACAAGTGCGACAGACGCGTATAGCTCTTCATGCAACACTAACGGTGTTTGACGACAGATAAGATCGCGCAGCAAACCACCAAACACGCCAGTTACCAAGGCAGACACCATGCAGATCATTGGGTGAAGACCCATAGTCATCGCTACCTTAGTGCCAATGATACTGAACACGATAAGCCCTAGAGCATCTAAACGAATGAACAAGCCCTTTAGCTTGATTACCCATTTAGCCAGTCCTGTTGTGATAACACCGGCGATACAGGTGATCGCTAGATACTGCGGGTTTTCAACCCAACCTAAAGGGTAATGACCGAGTAAGATATCGCGTACTGTACCGCCGCCAATTGCCGTTGCACTCGCAACCAACATTACACCAAACCAATCCATTTTTTGTTTGCCAGCACTGAGAGCGCCGGTCATGGCTTCTGCCGTGATGCCAATGATATACAAAACACTTAGTAGCATTGCTGTAGCTCTATAATATAGGTCTATAAATTGGAGTCTTATAGGCCATAGGGATATAAAAATGAAGCGCGAGTGTAGTAGTAAAAATGCTGATTGACGAATGAATATTTGTACCGTGAATGGCCTTTTCAGATTAGCTAAACTAATCATTCACCTCAAAGTAGTGTAATCTGGGATCAGCAAT
Organism: Vibrio sp. 10N.239.312.D08; assembly: GCF_041466145.1. Taxonomy (NCBI): domain Bacteria; kingdom Pseudomonadati; phylum Pseudomonadota; class Gammaproteobacteria; order Vibrionales; family Vibrionaceae; genus Vibrio; species Vibrio sp. 10N.239.312.D08. Next base: position 3,532 of record NZ_JBFSSD010000036.1, read on the forward strand.
CGATTGTCACGGTAAAGTATTGGGGGCAACCCAATGCCATTGCTCGTGATAGGGCTTTACCGAGCGCTGAAAAAAACGCAAAATGTCCCCGTTCTTTTCACTTAAATTTGATTTTATGACGCACCAATACCCAGACATCATCGATATTTTCAATCAAACCTTTTTCGATAGCTACAATACCAAGCTCGAACTGGGTGCAGACGAGCCTATTTACCTGCCAGCCGATGAACAGATTTCTCATCACCGTATCGTATTTGCTCGTGGCTTTTACGCCTCTGCACTCCATGAGATCGCACACTGGTGCGTTGCTGGGCCTGAGCGTCGTTTACTGGAAGATTTTGGCTATTGGTATGAACCTGACGGTCGAACGGAATCGGTTCAAGCTGAGTTTGAAAAAGTAGAAATTCGCCCACAAGCGTATGAATGGATCATTGCGATGAGCGCAGGCTTTCCTTTTAATGTCAGCTGTGACAATCTACACGGCGATTTTGAGCCAGATCGTTTGGCCTTTATGAATAAAGTACATAGCGAAGTTATGGGTATCTTTGAAGTAGGGTTTCCGCCTCGCGTGAAAATGCTCTCTGAAGCATTACGCAGCTTCTACGATGTAGAACCTTTATGTGCTAGCCAATTTATTGTGAAATAAGAGAATATTATGATTATCGAATTTGAAGAAAAACTACTTGAAGTAATTGATGCTCGCATTGAAAACGCATCAGACGATGAACTGTTTGCTGGTGGTTACTTACGTGGTCATATTTCTCTTTCAGTGGCTTCATGTGAAGAAGAAGGCATTGAAGATGTGGCTGAAGTAAAAGCTCGTATTGAACAGAGCCTAGACGACGCTCGCTCTGAACTAACACCAGCAGACCGCACTATCGTTAATGACCTTTGGGTTGAGCTACAAAACCAAGCTTAATCTCGATGTATTAATACTATCCGCTCAGTCCCTTCCTTTCCCATTTTGCTGAGCGAACTGGTTTATTTGAGACTCGTTCGAAATTTTTGAATGAGTCCGTTCATTTCTTGTGATGGTTACATTTTCTTACTACGTTATTCTAATCCCACTTAACGGAATTACAGAAAGGTCACATCATGAAAGTTATCGCATTTGGCGCAAGCACAAGTTCTACCTCAATCAACAAAACACTAGCAACTTACGCAGCAAACTTGATTGAAGGTGCTGAAGTAAAAGTCCTAGACATCAACGATTACAATGTTCCTATGTTCAGTGAAGACACTGAAAAAGAGATTGGCCAAGCGGAAGGTGCTCAAGCATTCCTACGCGACCTAGCTGAAGCTGATGCGTTTGTTATCTCGTTCGCAGAACACAATGGTCACTACCCAGCAGCGTATAAAAACCTATTTGACTGGGCGACACGTATTGAGCGTTCAGTGTTTGGCGAGAAGCCGGCGGTTTACCTAGCGACTTCACCGGGCCCAGGCGGTGCACAAACGGTACTTGGCGCAGCAACAGGTTCAGCGCCATACTTTGGCGGAAACGTAAAAGCGTCAGTTTCAGTACCAAGCTTCTACGATAACTTTGATTTTGAGTCTGGTTCTATCAGCAACGAAGAGATTGCTCAGCAGATCAAAGATGCGGTTGCTAAGCTGTAAATACAGCTTCGTTTAGAACATCAGTTTAGAGCAACACGAATAACAAAAAGCCCGAGCGACACAATGAACTCGGGCTTTTTAGCTTTTAACTTATTAGTTTCAGATATTCAGAAATTTCAGATGTTCAAAATAGCTGAACTAGAAACTACGGCTTTGATTTAGAATGCTTGTCAGCAACCCATCCAGCCGTTAATGCCTTACCTTTACGCAGTCTGCGTACCCACATTCGACTTGGGTGAATCGCCTCAAGCACATCAACAGGCAAGGGCAGCGGATCGCCACAGATCTGTGATGCTAATACTTCAGCCAATAATGGTGCAGAGCTCAAACCACGTGAACCCAGTCCGATAAAGCAATAAAGGTTAGGGAAGCTTGTTACCGTTTCTACATCCTCAACCGAGTCACGCTGCGGGTTGAAGTTGTGGAGATCTTGGTACTGCTCCTTAATGGCTTCAAAGTCACCAACGTTTCCGACAAACGGAAGGTGGTCACGGCTTACGCTTCGGATACCTTGGCGCGCTAAGTTGTCACTGGTATCGACATCTTTTGTCCATGCTTGGTCTGGTAGTGACCCATGTAGGCGCTCGCCATTGTGCTGCTGAACCTCAATATCAAATTCTTGGTCGATATTGGTTTTGTCGTAGTTCGCACCAATACAGTGATGACCATTGTTGGGGTTCTGTGGCGTCAAATAGCCATCAAAGCACAACACGGTTTTTAGCTGGCTGAGATTTTCCGTGGTCGGAATATGGCTCACTTGGCCTTTAACCGGAGTCAGTGGTACTGGCTGAGTTTGTTCAAACTGAGTGAACTTGTGTCCGTTTGCGACAACTACTTGGTCGTGCTTGGTTTGAATCTCACCTTGAGGTGTATCCATCGTCAGTATCCATTGTTGTTCAGCTTCGAGCCACTCAAGTTGCGTTACTTGATGTTGATAGTGTGCGCTCACTTGGTTGCTCTCTTCTAGCTTGCCAATCAAGCCTTGAGTCAGTTGAAGAGGGCTTAACCAACCACCCAGCGGAAAGTAAACACTCTCTTTATCGACGGGTAAGCCAATCTTTTCGTTGGCTTGCTCTGGCGATAAACGCTGAATCAGGTCGGTGTGGAAGTTGCCTTCCAACATGCGGTTGAGCTTTTTAGTGGAGCCTTGATCCCACATCAAGATGTTCACGCCACACCAACTGTGATCAAATTGAATAGACTGAGCCGCTTGATTAATAAATTGACGAGCAAACAGTAATCCCGGGCCAAACACGCGAGACACGTTCGAGGTCGCTTCGCTTAATAGCGGGTAAATCGCACCTTGGTTGTTACCTGAGGCATTGCCCGCAGCTTGTGGATGTTCACAATAGAGGGTGATGTTTTTACCACGACGGCTTAGCGTTTTGGCTAATGCAGCACTGGCGACACCACCACCAATGATCGCAATGTCTTGGGATTCAGTGTGTTGAGCGAGGCCATACCAAGGTTTGATGTTGGTGTGAGCGTGCTTTTCGCCAAGTCGGCCGGCGATCATTTCTCGCTTAGTACCAAAGCCTTTGACCTTTTTCATTTCAAAGCCAGCTTCAATTAAGCCACGGCGAACAAAGCCAGCAGCGGTGAAGGTGGCGCAGCTACAATCTTGCTTAGCGAGCTTAGCCATGCCGTTGAATAGGTTTTGATTCCACATCTCTGGGTTCTTGCTCGGAGCAAAACCGTCTAAGAACCAAGCATCAACCAAACCTTCACGCGGGGTTGGTACGTTGGGCATGCAATCTTTAATATCGCCAAACCACAAATCAAGCGTGATTGCACCGTCGCCCAGCACAATGCGGTGACATTCAGGTAGAGCAATAGGGTAGTGTTCTTGGAGTTGCGTCGCATACTCGGCTAATTCTGGCCACGATTGGTGTGCTTTGATGAGATCCTCTTTATTTAAAGGATATTTTTCAAAACTGATGAAATGTAACTCTTTGGTCATCGCTTGTGGGTTATCTTTAAGAAAAGCATCGAACCATTGCCAAACTGCAAGAAAGTTCAAACCTGTGCCAAAGCCGGTTTCAGCAATCACAAAGCGGCGTTGTTCATGTTCAAGCCAACGCTCTGGAAGGTGGTTTTGCTTTAAAAAGACGTAGCGAGTTTCTTCTAAACCGTTAACATTGGAGAAGTAAACGTCGTCAAATTGGTCTGAAACTGGCGTGCCAGACTCATTCCATTCCAGTTCTGCATTAGTAATTGAAGTCATAAAATCTATCATTTTGTGATTTGAAGCGATATGTTGGTAGGGATTGTACGAATTTCTAGGAAAGCTGACCACTTTTGTTAGGCTTCTTAGTTATCATCTAGCTGAATTTAGAATTATAGGAATGTCACATGAAACGAGTCGTAATCACCGGTATGGGTATTGTTTCAAGTATCGGTAACAACGTCGAAGAAGTTTTAGCATCACTGAAAGAGGGTAAATCTGGTATTACCGCTTCAGAGCAGTTCAAGGAAAATGGCTTGCGCTCTCAAGTATGGGGTAACCTAAAAATGAACCCTGCTGACCATATCGATCGCAAAAAAATGCGCTTTATGGGTGATGCAGCGGCATTCGCTTATCTTTCAATGGAGCAAGCAATTGCTGATTCTGGCTTAACTGAAGATCAAGTATCTAATGACCGCACGGGTATCGTTGCGGGTTCAGGTGGTGCTTCATCTCTAAACCAAGTAAACGCGGTAGACATCATCCGTGAGAAAGGCGTGAAGCGCGTTGGTCCATACATGGTTCCACGTACAATGGCTTCTACGGTTTCTGCTTGTCTAGCAACTCCTTTCAAAATCCGTGGTGTGAACTACTCTATGAGCTCTGCATGTGCGACATCTGCACACTGTATTGGTCACGCAATGGAGCTTATCCAACTTGGTAAGCAAGACGTTGTATTCGCTGGTGGCGGTGAAGAACTGGATTGGTCTCTGACTATGATGTTCGACGCAATGGGCGCACTTTCTACTAAGTACAACGACACGCCAGAGCTGGCTTCTCGTACCTACGATGCAGACCGTGATGGTTTCGTTATCTCTGGTGGCGGCGGCATGTTAGTTATCGAAGAGCTTGAGCACGCTGTTGCTCGTGGCGCAAAAATCTACGGTGAAATCGTAGGCTACGGCGCAACTTCAGATGGCTACGACATGGTTGCTCCTTCTGGTGAAGGTGCGGTTCGTTGTATGAAGATGGCGATGCAAAACGTTGATGGCGTTGATTACGTGAACACTCACGGTACTTCAACTCCAGTTGGCGACGTTAAAGAGCTAGGCGCTATCCAAGAAGTTTTCTCTCAAGGCAATGGAGGTGGCAACAGCCCAGCAATTTCTGCAACTAAAGCGATGACAGGTCACGCTCTAGGTGCTGCTGGCGTACACGAAGCTATTTACTCAACGCTAATGCTAGATAACGGCTTTATCGCTCCAAGCATTAACGTTTCGAACCTAGACGAAGCTGCTGCTGGCCTAGACATCGTAACTGAAGCTCGTGATCAAGAGCTAACTACAGTTATGTCTAACAGTTTTGGTTTCGGCGGTACGAACGCAACGCTAGTAATCAAAAAGTACCAAGCTTAACTTAAGCTTGAGTTACAGAGACAAGGTTAATCGTTAAAGGGTTGCGCTAGTGCCGATTCAACACGCACAGGTCACCCAGTAATAATGACCATCAGAACAAAGTTTTTAGACGCAGGTTGGTAAACGTGTTTTTTTAACATAGTTTTTAAATCTGGGTTTAGAGATTGAAAGGTTTCCAGAGCTTGACCAGTACTGACTTTGGTTAGTACTGGTTGAACAGACGCAAGACTCTGTCTCCTGGAGAGCGAGATAGGATCCTTTTGTTCTGGATGTTTGCCCGATTGTTTATTCAATCGGGCATTTTTCGTTTTAGCCGTTTGATCTTGGGTGTTCACTCTGGTTTCGGTTCTTGTCTGCCAAGGTTAGGTGATTCAGCCCTTTATTTATAATGTATTCCAATTGCTACTCGACACCGTGTGTGGAATTTTGCACAATCATTTCAATTCACATTTAGGTCGATAGACCCCAACAAAAGTACTCGCCAAATGAAAATCTTAATCGACGAAAATATGCCTTACGCTGAAGCGCTTTTTAGCCAGCTAGGGGAAGTGACAATGAAGTCTGGTCGCACATTAACAGCTGACGACCTAGTTGACGTAGACGCATTGATGATTCGCTCTGTTACCAAGGTAAACGAGTCATTGATCAGCAAAGCCAATAAGCTGAAGTTTGTTGGTACTGCGACGGCTGGCATGGATCACGTTGACCAAGAGTTGATGAAAGAGCGTGGTATTTTCTTTACTGCGGCACCTGGTTGTAACAAGGTGGGTGTTGCTGAGTACGCGTTCAGTGCGATGATGGTGCTTGCGCAGCAACAAGGCTTTTCTGTTTTTGATAAAACGGTTGGTATTATCGGCTGTGGTCAAGTGGGCAGTTACTTAGCGAAGTGCCTTGAAGGTATTGGTATCAAAGTTCTGCTGAACGACCCTCTAAAACAGCAAGAGGGTGATACTCGCGAATTTACTGAGTTAGAGACTTTGCTTGAACAATCAGACGTTATTACATTACACACGCCAATCACTAAGACGGGTGAGTATCCAACGCATCACTTGATCAGTGAGCAAGTGCTGAACAACTTACGTGCTGATCAAATCCTGATTAATGCAGCTCGCGGTCCTGTGGTTGATAACCAAGCGCTAAAAGCTCGCCTGCAAAAAGCCGATGGTTTCACTGCAGTGCTTGATGTGTTTGAGTTTGAACCTGAAGTCGACTTTGAGCTTCTTCCGTTACTCGCTTTTGCAACGCCTCACGTAGCGGGCTACGGTTTAGAAGGTAAAGCGCGTGGTACCACGATGATCTTCAACAGTTATTGTGAATTTTTAGGTACTGAACAGCGTGCGTATGCAAGCGACTTATTGCCGACAGCGCCTGTACCTCAAATGAAATTAGATAGAGCTTGGGATGAAGCAATACTGCACAATTTGACTCAGTTGATCTATGATGTGCGCAAAGACGACGCCTTATTCCGTCGCAATATCGTTACGCCGGGTTCTTTTGACAAGATGCGTAAAGAATATTGGGACCGCAGAGAGTACAGTGCAGTCGAGTTAACGGGCGACGAATCTTGTAATTTAACGCCGTTATCTAAACTCGGTTTTATGGTAAAGCCAACTTTATAAAAGAGAGAAACAATGAGCCAAGAATTTAATATTGCTATTTTAGGTGCGACTGGTGCGGTTGGTGAAACCATTCTTGAAGTACTTAAAGAGCGTAAATTCCCTGTCGGTGAAATGCACTTACTAGCAAGTGAACGTAGTGAAGGCAAAACTTCCCGTTTTAACGGCAAAACAATACAAGTACAAAACGTAGAAGACTTCGATTGGTCTCAAGTACATATTGCGTTTTTCTCTGCAGGTAGCGAGCTTTCAGAGCGTTGGGCTCCAATTGCGGCTGATGAAGGTGTGATTGTCATCGATAACACATCACGCTTCCGTTACGAATACGATGTTCCTCTGGTTGTGCCTGAAGTGAACCCTGAAGCGATTGCTGAGTTCCGTAACCGTAACATCATCGCGAACCCTAACTGCTCGACTATCCAAATGGTAGTAGCGCTAAAACCAATTCACGATGAAGTGGGCCTTGAGCGTATTAACGTTTCAACTTACCAATCTGTGTCTGGTGCAGGTAAGCCAGGTATCGATGAGCTAGCGGGTCAAACGGCTAAGCTTCTTAACGGTATGCCAGCTGAAAACTCAGCGTTCTCACAACAAATCGCTTTCAACTGTATTCCTCAAATCGATGAATTTACAGAGAACGGCTACACGCGTGAAGAGATGAAGATGGTTTGGGAAACTCAAAAAATCTTTGCTGACTCTTCAATCACAGTGAACCCGACTTGTGTCCGCGTACCAGTATTTTACGGTCACGCAGAATCTCTACACATTGAAACTCGCGCACCAATCGGTGCAGAGCAAGTGGTTCAGCTTCTAGAGAACACAGAAGGTGTTGAAGTATTCCAAGCGCTAGACTTCCCAACTCAAGTTCGTGATGCAGGTGGTAAAGACCACGTAATGGTTGGTCGTATTCGTAACGACATCAGCCATCACAGTGGCGTAAACATGTGGGTTGTCGCTGATAACGTTCGTAAAGGCGCAGCAACAAACGCAGTTCAAATCGCTGAAGTTCTGATTCGCGATTACTTCTAAGCTTTATTGCTTTGATAAAAAAGCCTCACTCTTTAGTGGGGCTTTTTTAATCGATTAAAAATATTGTTAGTCAAATTGTGTGAAATTGCTGCGAATATTGTTGCTGCAACACATTTTTTGTTTTCATCTCTATAGTTTTACGTCATTTATCCGATATATTTAATAGATCATCACTTTTCCGAATTTAAGCACCTAGCTGAGCCTTTTATGTTTCAAATTTTCAAGCCGTGGTTAATGCCTTTTGCCTTTATCATTGCGACTCAGATTTCCGTTGTTCGTGCAGATTCCATTCGAGTTGTAGGGCCTAATGGCCAGATACAATCAGCGCCTACGTTTTCAGAACCACTTCAAAGAGCGCAATCAAATAGCGCTGAGCCTTCACGTTTCTATGGTCCAACTCGCGGCTCAGAAACATTGTGGTCTATTGCCTCAAAGTTACGCCCTGATAACTCCGTTTCAGTCCAACAAACTCTGTTGGCTATTTATCGCTTAAACCCACAAGCGTTTGAAAACCAGAATATCCATAGCCTGCTGCCTGCGAGCAATCTACGCGTGCCTTCTTTAGAGCAAGCACGTGCAAGCTCGACGCAGCAAGCTATCAACATCATGAACTCACATCTTGCTAAGCTTGATGCTCCTGCAAGTAAGCCTGTCGCTTCAAAACCCAAAGCGCCGAGTTCTGATGCAAAAAATGTTACTCCTGCTAAGCAAGTAAGCACTACTGAAACTGCTAAAAAGCCATTGTCTCCAACTCAATCATCTCTAGCTCAATCTGCACCAACCCAAGAGATGAACAAGTTAGAGAAGCAGCTAGAGCTTTCAGAAACTGAACTGCTGTCACTTGAAGAGAAAAATCACCAACTTCGTTTGATGTTATCGAATGTTCAATCGGAAGTGGATGAGCTAAAAACAGAGCTCAGTGATGAAGACCGCATTCGTAGCGAAGTGGAAAAGCTGCTTGATGAAGAGCGCAGAAAGAACGCCGAAATTGAAAAGATGGCACCAAGTGTCATGGACGAACTGTTATCGAATGGTTGGTTAGTGGCGGCTCTTGCGATTATTCCAGGTCTGCTCATTGGTTTGATCGTTGTGATGCTGTTAGGCCGTCGTTCTAAAAATGATGAGCAACAGCAGACGACTCAAGAACAACCGCTCCAGCCAGAACCAAGTACCGTTGCACCTATTACATTGGGCGACGAGATGGACGACCTTAACGAGCTGTCTTTAGATGATGACTTGTTTGGTACGGAAGATGACGCCAACAAGCTGTTTGACGATCAAGCGCTAGCCGAAGAGGATGATGTCTTTGCTGGTTTAGATGAATCTGATCTCGATTTCAATCTAGATGGTGAAGACGATGACCCATTTGCTAGCATTGGCGAAAACGGTGATTTAGACACCAACTTCGACGATCTAGATTTAGACAGCAGCAACGGCATTAGTGTTAATGGCGAAGAGAAAGCGCTTGGCCTTGAAGAGATGGAACGTGCGCTAGACAAAACAGCGGAAAGCGCCGTCGATACTGATGATGTCGACTTTGATCTTTCTGATGATAACGCAATGTCTGCTGATGACATTGAAGCTTTACTATCTCAAGAGTCTGAAACTGAAGATCTCGGTTCCAACGAGCTAGACCAATCTTTATTAGATGATCTGTTTGCTCTTGATGACGAAGATGACGACAGCTTCGATATTGATGCTCTGATTTCGGAAGAGCAAAGTGATTCGCCTTCTAGCACTGAAACACCAGCAAGCGATGATTTTGACATCGATGCGCTTATCTCTGAGCAACAAAGTGAGACTAAGCCTGTTGATTTGAGCAATGACGATTTTGATATTGATGCTCTAATCTCTGAACAACAGTCCCCTGAGCCAGCTTCACCGACAGCGAATGATGATATTGATGACATCTTTGCCCAAGTTGCTGCTCAGAACGATCAAGCGAATGACCCTTTCAACCTCGATAGCGACGATGAGATTGCCACTAACCTAAACAGTGGTTTGGCGTCTGATGATGATATCGAAAACATTCTGTCTCAGTTCGATAAGCCCATCGTAAATGAAGAACCTCAAGACAGCGTTGATCTGCTTGATGAGCAACTGGCAGGCGATGACGTAGACCTAAGTAACTCGACAGACCTTCTTGATGAGATGCTAGGGGACGATTCGGATGATGAGTCTGAAAGCGAACCTCTTGGCTTTGATTCTCTGTCTGAGCTTGAAGAGCTTTCTGGTTTATCGACCGATGATGACCTCAACATCGCAGAAGACAGCACGGAAACCTTGGATGAATTAATAGGTGACTCTGACGACGATGATTTCGAACTCGACGCCGAAAGTACCGACTTATTGGATGATTTCCTTGATAGTGAATTGTCAGATGATGAGCTTTTAGCGGATGCATCAAAATCAGAATCTCTAGACCCATTTGATGACTTACTGACAAGTGGCATTGAAGACGAGCTTGAATCTGAAGATAAGACGTTTGATAAAGAGTTAGACGCAGCCTTTGGTTTGGACAACGCCAATGAGGAGCCTGAAAAGGACTCAGACGTTGAGCTTACTCCGTTAACCTCTGAAGGTGAGCCTAAGCAAGATCCGGACATTAGTGAAACACCACAACCTGAAGTCGTTACTGATGAATCGTTAGATTCTGAAATGACTCAAGAAAGTTCTGACATTAAGCCAGAAAATGATGAAGCCTTTAATCGTGATGGTTTTATCGATGATTTGTTCGGTGTCGCACCGGCAACGGATGCTTTGCTTGATGACTCGCTAGAAACAACAGACGAAGCGTTGATTGATGAGTTAATGACTTCTGATGACAATGATTTGTTGCCAGCAATAGAAGAGCCTGTTGAACCATCAATTGACAATACGGTTGAACCAGAGCAAGCGTCTCTTTTAGACAGCGACGAAGTATCAGCGCAAGAAACCGCATCATCGGTTGAAGATGATGAACTGGATATCGACTCGCTGTTATCTGAGAATTCTGATTTTGACAAACCAGATTTTGAAGAGCGAGTTAAAGAAGAAACCGCACCACAAGAACCAGAGCCGAAAGAAGCCGACGTACAAGAGCAAGCTTCGCCATCGTCTTTGAACGATATCTCTGAAGATGAAGAAGAAACGGTTGAAGACTGGTTAGCTGAAGCCATCGACGATGTAGAGTCGCCAGCGAACATTGACTCTGATTTTGACTTTGAACCGAAAATCCAAGGTAGCGATCAGCTTGAAGATGTCGTTGAATCCTTGCCAGAGCCAGAGCCAGAGCCAGAGCCAGAGCCAGAGCCAGAGCCAGAGCCAGAGCCAGTTCGTGCTGCAAACATGCCAGAGATCATTCCAAATGAATTTGGTGTGCCAGAAGACGATGATTGGCTGATTGAAGATGAGGCGTCTGAACCAGAAGCATTAGCGGAAACTGACGTAACACCAGAGCTAGTGACACCTGTCGCTGAACCGAAAGTTGAAGCTACACCACAAGCGGAAGTAGCAGAACAAGCTGAAGTTCTAGGACAAGAAGGCGAAGAAGAATTCTCGTTTGATGACTTCGAATTGCCAGAGTTTAATGAAGAAGATGCACTAGCGGAAGCTGATGCTGAATCAACACCAGAACCAGTAACGCCAGCTATTGATGCTCAACCAAGTGTTGAGCCTCAAACTGAAGCCCAAGTTATAGCTCAGGCGCAAGACGACGAAGAGTTTTCGTTTGATGATTTCGACTTACCAGAGTTTAGTGAAGAAGACGCACTAGCGGAAGCTGATGCTGAATCAACAACAGAGCCAGCAACGCCTGCTATAGACTCTCAATCAAGTGTTGAATCGCAACCTACCGCTGAGCCTCAGTTAGATGCTGCACCACAAGTTGAAACTGCGAAACCAGAAAGCGAAGAAGAATTCTCGCTTGATGACTTCGAACTACCAGAGTTTGGTGAAGACGATGCGTTAGCGGAAGTGGTGAGTGAACCAGATGAAGCACAGTTAGAGCAAGACTTAGCGCCTGACACAGAGAAGTTCGAGTTCGATGACCTTGATCTTCCGGAGTACGATGAAGAAAGCGCAAAAGCAGACTCTGTTTTAGATGATATTGAGCAAAGCAATGCCGAGCCGGTGGCGGAAGCCCAAGGCGTAGAGTTCGATGAGTTTGATTTACCGGAATATGGTGAAGATGAAGCCATCTCTGATGCGTTTGCTGAGAAGCCAACACCACTGACTTCTTTCAGCCCACAAGGCGAAGAGCAAGATGCGTTGCATGATCTGTTCTCAAATCCGCAGAGCTATAGTCAGGCTGATGATTTCTCGAGTGCTGAAGACTCTGAACCGGCTGGTTTTGCACAGCCAGAACAATCACTGAGCGCGGCTTCAGAGCCAAACTCAACGCCTGCAGCGGTTCAAGACGAGCCACTAGAAGGCTTTGATGACTTTGATGAGACAGCATTAGCTGAGTTGCTTTCTGAAGATGTTCAAGACTCTGTCGACAACATGTTCGATAAGCCATTGGACGCAACTTCGATTGATAGCGCAGGGTTAGATATTGACGCCATGCTTGAAGTCGGCGGCGAAGACTGGAAAGGCTTTAACCTAGCGCCAGAACAACAATCGAGCATGCATAATGATGTGCCTGATGACCAACAAGAGATTTGGGCATCGGCTGAACAGCAAGCTGAACCGAAAATCAAAGAAGAGAATTGGGCTGAACAAGACAATCTAACCGAATCAGGCAACAGTCGTGATAAGCAGTACATGACGATTGATGAGCTAATGGCTCAAGTCGAGCAAGAAGGTGAAGAAGTCATTAATCCAGACGATGAAGAGCTTAAACTGGATGTGGGTCTTAACGAATTCCCTGATGTTATCGGTGATATTGGCAATTATGATGTCGACAGCAATGCAGAAGCTGCGGGTAAGCTTGATTTGGCCAAAATCTACATCGAGATGAGTGACTCGCAAGGGGCAATTAAGCTTCTAGAAGAGGCAATCGTTGACGGCAGCGATGATATTCGTCGAGAGGCAAAAAATCTTATCGATACGTTAAACGGTCGATAAATTTACAAATCAGAAAGGGTAGCGTTGGCTACCCTTTATTTTAAGGCGATACAGAGCGCTATCGTTTCATTTGGTTTTTCAACAGCATCGTCTCGGTCGATGCTGATTGTTTATTGAAGTTTTAGCCCCATCCTATTTGGGCTAGCACTGATTTCCGTATATACTTCTCGCCCATTTTCAAAGAGAACAAGAACATGAAAATTGCTTTAGGTATTGAATATAACGGTACCCACTACTTTGGTTGGCAGCGCCAACGAGACGTGAAAAGTGTCCAAGAAGAATTGGAAAAGGCTCTTTCAGTTGTCGCGAATCACCCTGTAGAAGTTATGTGCGCAGGTCGTACAGATGCCGGTGTTCACGGTACGGGACAAGTCGTTCACTTTGAAACTAATGTCGATCGTAAAATGGTGGCATGGACAATGGGCGCGAATGCCAACATGCCAAAAGATATTGCGGTTCGTTGGGCGACAGAAGTGAATGAGGATTTCCATGCTCGTTTCTCGGCTACTGCCCGCCGTTATCGCTACATTATCTTTAACCATGCACTACGCCCAGGCATTTTGAATTCAGGTGTGAGCCATTATCATGGTCATCTTGATGAGAAAAAAATGCATGAAGCGGGTCAGTACTTACTTGGTGAGAATGACTTCACTTCGTTCAGGGCAACACACTGTCAATCTCGTAGCCCATGGAGAAACATGATTCACTTGAACGTGACTCGTCATGGACACTACATTGTGATCGATATTAAAGCGAATGCGTTTGTTCACCACATGGTGAGGAATATTACGGGTAGCCTTATTGCCGTAGGTAAAGGTGAGCAGAAACCAGAGTGGATCCAGTGGCTTTTAGAAGCTAAAGATCGAAAAGTAGCCGGCGCAACTGCAAAAGCGGAAGGTTTGTATCTGGTGGATGTTGATTATCCTGAACATTTTGAGCTACCACGAGAGCCAATTGGTCCTCTATTTTTACCGGATAATTTGAACTAAATGTGAGACTTAGGTTCAAAAATTATTACGGTTTAGTGCGTAAGATAGTCCCAGGAAATAGGTACAACCAGTTTTTTATCTACAGTCGCTGTTTTATGTGCTTTAATTCCCACGCATAATTCCCAAATTTATTTCTTTCGCAATCAAGCGGAAGAATCGAAACAAAAAGGTCTTCCATGAGTTGGCTTGAAAAGATTTTAGAAAAAAGCAACATCGTAACATCTCGTAAAGCGTCTATCCCTGAGGGTGTTTGGACGAAATGTACTTCTTGTGAGCAGGTTCTGTACCATGCTGAACTAGAGCGTAACCTAGAAGTATGTCCAAAATGTGACCATCACATGCGCATGAAAGCACGTCGTCGTCTGGATACATTCCTAGACAAAGGTGAGCGTGTTGAACTAGGTGCTGATCTTGAGCCACAAGACAAGCTGAAGTTTAAAGACTCTAAGCGTTACAAAGAACGTATCTCTGCTGCTCAAAAGAACAGTGGTGAAACAGACGCATTAGTTGCAATGAAAGGCGAACTATTGGGTTTACCTATCGTAGCGTGTGCTTTTGAATTCTCATTCATGGGCGGCTCAATGGGTTCTGTTGTTGGTGCTCGTTTCGTGAAAGCGGTAGATGCTGCTATCGAGAACAACTGTGGTTTAGTGTGTTTCTCTGCAAGTGGTGGTGCTCGTATGCAAGAGGCATTGATGTCTCTAATGCAAATGGCGAAAACCAGTGCTGCGCTTGAGCGTTTATCTGCGAAAGGCCTACCGTTTGTTTCAGTTATGACTGATCCAACAATGGGTGGTGTTTCTGCAAGTTTGGCAATGCTTGGCGATATCAATATTGGTGAACCAAAAGCACTGATCGGTTTTGCTGGACGTCGTGTAATCGAACAAACGGTACGTGAAGACCTTCCTGAAGGTTTCCAACGCAGTGAGTTCCTACTAGACCACGGTGCTATCGACATGATTGTTGACCGTCGTGAGATGCGTCAGCGCGTTGCAAGCCTTGTTGCTAAAATGACCAACCAGCCTTCACCATTAGTAGTTTCTGTGAACGATTCACCGAATGAAGCTACTTATGAAGTACCAGAAGCGCCAGAAAAAGGGTAAAGTACCTTCTAACAAACCAACTTAATTATGGTTATGAGTTAGATGAGTCAACAACCTATTCCTCAAGCCACATCCTCTTTGGAGATGTGGCTTGATTATTTATCAAACATCCACACAAGCGCTATTGATCTTGGATTAGACCGAGTTCAGGCCGTCGCCTCTAAGGCAAACCTCACCAAACCTGCTCAACATGTTATTACTGTTGCCGGAACCAATGGCAAAGGCTCAACATGTGCACTGATGGAAGCGATTCTATTGGACGCTGGTTACTCAGTTGGTGTCTACAGCTCTCCTCACTTAATTCGCTATAACGAACGTGTTCGTATCAACGGCCAAGATCTATCTGATGAAAAGATGGTTCAGTCTTTCGATTTCATTGAGAAAGAGCGTGGCGAAATCAGCCTGAGTTTTTTCGAATATGGCACTTTAGCGGCGTTACGTGCATTTCAAACTGAAGCGGTTGATGTTGTGCTTTTAGAAGTGGGTTTAGGCGGGCGTTTAGACGCGACCAATATCGTTGAGCATGATGTTTCTGTGATTACTAGTTTGGCTGTCGACCATGTTGACTGGCTAGGTGATGACATCAATGTGATTGGTTTTGAGAAAGCGGGCATTTATCGTAGCGGTAAACCCGCTATCTGTGGTCAACCCAAGCCACCGGCAACGGTTGCAGCGCACGCTGATGACATTAAGGCTGAGTTCTACCAAGTCGGTATTCAATACACTTATGATGTTGACGGTGATACGTGGAACTGGCGCAGTGGTGCATTCCAACTAGAATCGCTACCTATTCCAAGCCTGCCGTTACCTAACGCTGCAACAGCGTTGATGGCATTGGGCACATCAGAGCTTAGTATTAGCGACGTGAACGTGGTTAACGGCATGAAGAATGCGCAGCTTCCAGGTCGTATGCAGCAAATTAGCGAACAACCCGTGATTGTGCTTGATGTGGCGCACAACCCGCATTCTGCTGAGTACTTTGCGCAGCAAGTCGCGAAGAAGTATGCAGGCAAAAATTTACACGTTGTAGTCGCCATGCTTCATGACAAAGATATCCCCGCGACATTGGAAGTATTAGCTCCAATAACAACACATTGGTACCCAGCTTCGCTGAACGGCCCACGAGCCGCAACAGCCGCTGAATTGTGTCAAAGCTTACCTGAAGGTGTAGAGCGGTATTCAAACCCTGTTGTAGCGTTTGAAGCGGCTTTAGCTTCTGTTAAAGGTGACGATGTTGTGTTGGTTGTCGGTTCTTTCCATACAGTGGGTGAAGTGTTGGAGCATTGGCAGAAAAAAGGAAACTAAATGGCAAGTAAATTCCAAAGCCGGTTAGTCGGCACCATCATTTTAGTGGCCATTGGCGTGATTGTATTGCCCGATGTGCTGGATGGTAAGAAGCTCCACTACAAAGAAGAGTTTGCAAGCATTCCAATTAAGCCTGAGCTTGATAGTAATGTTGAAGTGTTTGAAGTACTCGATCCCGTTGAAGATCAGATAGCGCTACCGGATTCTCCGGTTGAGCAAGTGGTTGAAAGTGGTCGTACTGATAATTCAAACACGCAAACCGCGTCTTCTTCTAATGATAAAGAAGCAGACAAAGTGGCAGTTGTGGTTAAGCCGATACCTGAAAAAAATGAATACCAAGACAGTGCTTGGATTATTCAATTGATGGCTTTGAAGAATGCTGACAACGCAAAAAACGTTGTTAAGGATCTGCAAAAGCGCGGTTATCAGGCTCACACCAAGCAAGAAAAAACTTTTACGCGAGTAATTATTGGCCCGGATGTCTCTAAATCCAAACTTGAGCGACAAATTAAGGAATTAGAAAAAATTACGGGTTCAAAAGGCCAGTTGCTCAAATTTAAACCGTTAAATCCATAAGAAAACGTTTGCGTCAGCATTTTTTCTGTTAAAATGCGCGCCAACTTAAGATGAAGAATTCATGAATTGGTTAGATTTTGTCATTTTAGGCGTGATCGGCTTCTCTGCCGTGATCAGTTTAGTTCGTGGTTTCGCTAAAGAAGCCTTGTCACTCGTTATTTGGTTTGGAGCATTTTTTATTGCTAGCCAGTACTACGCTAAATTAGCGATGTACTTCACCAATATCGAAGATGAGATGTTTCGAAACGGAACTGCGATAGCAGCATTGTTTGTTGCAACGTTAGTTGTGGGTGCCTTAGTTAACTATGTCATCGGTCAACTAGTTCAGAAAACAGGCCTGTCAGGTACAGACAGAATCCTCGGTGTCGTCTTTGGTGGCTTACGTGGTGTTTTGATTGTTTCTGCAGTGTTGTTTTTCATGGATGCGTTTACTGCATTCCCAAGTTCTGAGTGGTGGAAGAATTCGCAATTGGTTCCAGAATTTAGTCGAATCATTGCGCCGTTCTTCGAGCATTTACAAGCAACATCTAGTTTCTTATCTGGCGCGCTCTAGCGCCAGTTAATGTCGAAAAATCGAGGATTAGGACATGTGTGGTATTGTTGGAATCGTGGGTTCAACACCTGTAAACCAGTCTATTTATGACGCTTTAACGGTATTGCAGCATCGTGGCCAAGATGCCGCTGGTATTTGTACCATAGAAAGCAATCGTTTCCGTCTGCGTAAGGCGAACGGTTTAGTAAAAGATGTTTTTGAAGCAAAACACATGCAGCGCCTACAAGGTGAAGTTGGTATTGGCCATGTTCGTTATCCTACTGCGGGTAGTTCAAGTGCGTCTGAAGCTCAGCCTTTCTACGTAAACTCTCCTTTTGGCATTACGTTGGCGCACAACGGTAACCTGACGAACGCAAACGAAGTTCGTGAGAAGTTGTTCGAAAAAGACCGTCGTCATGTAAACACAACCTCTGACTCTGAAGTTCTACTGAACGTATTAGCTCATGAGATCGATACTGTTAAAGGTAACGTAACTTCAGATGACGTTTTCCGCGCTGTGGCAAATGTGCATCGTACAATTCGTGGTGCTTACGCCGTAACGGCGATGATCATCGGCCACGGCATGATCGCATTCCGTGACCCACATGGTATTCGTCCATTGTGTCTTGGTAAGCGTGAAGTTCAAGGTAAAACAGAGTACATGGTTGCGTCTGAATCGGTAGCACTCGATGCTGTTGGTTTCGACTTCATGCGCGACGTAGCACCAGGTGAAGCTATCTACGCAACGTTTGACGGTGAGCTTTTCACGAAGCAATGTGCAGACAACCCACAACTAAACCCATGTATCTTTGAGTTTGTATACTTTGCACGCCCAGATTCATTCATCGACAAAATCTCGGTTTACAGCGCACGCGTTGAGATGGGTGAGATGCTTGGTATGCGTATTAAAGAAGAGTACGCAGACTTAGACATTGATGTAGTTATTCCAATCCCTGAAACATCAAACGATATTGCGCTACGAATCGCTCAAGCGATCAATAAGCCATACCGTCAAGGTTTCGTGAAAAACCGCTATGTTGGCCGCACATTCATCATGCCAGGTCAGCAACAACGTAAGAAGTCGGTTCGCCGTAAGCTCAACGCAATTCGCTCTGAGTTTAAAGGTAAGAACGTTCTTCTGGTTGACGATTCTATCGTTCGCGGCACAACATCAGAGCAGATCATTGAGATGGCTCGTGATTCTGGCGCAAATAAGGTCTTCATGGTTTCAGCTGCTCCAGAGGTTCGCTTCCCTAACGTTTACGGCATTGATATGCCGAGCGCGACAGAGTTGATTGCTCATGGTCGTGATAACGAAACGATTTGTAAGCAGATTGGCGCAGACGCCTTGATTTTCCAAACGCTACCAGATCTGATTTCTGCAGTGGGCATGGGCAATCAAGACATCTCTCGTTTTGATACTTCTGTATTTAACGGCGAGTATGTAACGGGCGATATCGACCAAGTGTACCTAGATTTCCTAGACTCTTTGCGTAATGACGACTCAAAGGTTCAGCGTGAGATTCAACAAGATCTTGCTAACTTAGAGTTACACAACGAAGGCGCTTAGTTAGAGCGTTTCGTCAGTAATAAAGAGTTTTTGCCAGCAATGCTTCATAATTGCTAGCGATACAGAAAATAAAAAACCAGAGCATCGGCTCTGGTTTTTTGTTTATAGAGAAGGGGATTGACCTTAATGAATGTGGTATGCGATCACAAAATCAATAAACAATCTCACTTTCTCTGGTAGATGGTCTTTGTGGTTATAAAGCATGTAAATATCACGAGGGTTAGCGCTCCAGTCTTCTAAGACTTGCACTAAGCTGCCATCTTCAATGTATTCACGAATCATCACGTCAGGCATCAGGGTGATACCTAGGCCTTCTGAGCACGCTTGTCTTACGACATTAAGCGCATTGGCGTTGAAACGGCCTTTCTCGCTATTCACCACCGTCTCTTCATTCGAATTACTCAGCTGCCACTTAATCAGCGGGTAGCCTTTGAGTAGCGAATGGTTCGCTAGCTCTTCAGCATGGCTTGGAGCTGGGTTCTTCGCTAAGTACTCAGGGCTCGCGATAAGAATATCTTTGACTTCACTGATTTTTCGAGCGATTAGGCTTGAATCACGCTGAGGGCCGACTCGGAAAATTACGTCCCACTCCGTTGGATCCAGCTGATCCGCTTGGTTGTTCATCATCAGCTCAATATTGATATCAGGGTATTGAATCATGAATTCACTGAACATTGGCATCATCATGCGCTTGGTCAGGTTTGAGGGTGCCGTAATACGAATCTTACCGGAAGCGCCTTTGCACACGTCAGTTAACTCTTCTGCAGTAGAAGAGAGACGTTGCAACAGCGGAGAGCATTCATTGAAGAAACGTTCGCCTGCCTCTGTTAAAGAAAGTTTACGCGCGTGTCTATTGAGAAGCCTAAGGTTCAAAGAATCTTCTAAGGCTTGGATGCGTCGTGTGATGGTCGCAACCGGAATCATAGTCTTGCGCGATGTTGCGGTGTAGCTCCCATTTTCAACGACGAGTCGAAAGAGGTTTAAATCATCTAATTTCATAAATCCAGACACATTTGTTTACAATCTCATCTAATTTATACGTAACAGTGAGATCAATGTTTGCGTTACGTCAACTCGTTGCACTATTTACAAGTATTCCAACCCTCGTCACGAATTACCAGTAAAGAGTGCAAATTTGTGTATTTAGCATTTTATTACTAAGTTTTATATTAGTTCTTAGAACAGATAACAATAATAATTCGACTTAGTTTTGTGAGGTTATAGATTATGTACAAAACTCACAGTCAGCCAGTAATGACCTCGGCTCAGGAAGTAATTAACCAAAAATGCGTGATGTTGGTTGATGATGATCCTATTTTTCGCCGTATAACCAGCGCGTACCTAGACAAGGTCGGTTATAAAGTGGTTGAGGCTGAAAATGGACTGGACGCTTTGCAGAAACTTAGAGACTCAGCGCCAGATTTAATTGTGTTTGACTTATCAATGCCAATACTTGATGGCATAGAGCTTGTGGAAGAGCTCAGTTTAGAGTACCCGTCACTGCCTATGATCGTTGTGTCTGGCACTGATGACATGTCTGACGTGGCGAAAGCCTTGCGATTTGGTATTAAAGACTTCTTGGCGAAGCCATTAGAGGATCACCGTCACCTAGGAAGTGCGATTGCGAATACATTGACAGATTCGTTCGATAACATTTCAGACCAACGAGATTTTTCGAGCCAATGGTTCTGTGTGGATGATGGGGGAGAGATCCCTGAAGACCAAGAACTGCATTGGCACCTGAATTACCTTCAAGATAACCCAAGCGCAGCAAAAGACTTACTGCATGCGCTGCTTCCAGAGAAAGATACGCGACAAGGCTCATGGCGTTGCAGTTACCGGTTACTGCAATCAACAGAGATGATGCCACTTGTGTTTGACTATGCGTGGATGATGAACGGGCAGTTTGCTTTTTACCTCGTCGATTCATCGTCGTCTGATAATGGCGGCTCCGCGACAACATTGTTAGTGAGAGCGCTGTTCCACGATTACATAAGAAACAGAAAAGATTTTAATGTTGATCTCAAAGATATTGCTGAAATCTTAGAGAAGGGGATTCGTTGCTCTAAATGCTCCACCCCAGTGAATGCCTTGTTTGGTGTTGCTGACCTTGCCGAGGGAACCATCTCCATTTTGCCTGCGGGTCTAGACGGGCAATGGTCGAATGGTGAATTGAATCAATATATTGCAGCAGGTGAGCGCTTGGGTAAGAACTGCAAGAAGAACTTTATTACGCGGGACCTTCCGATCGAACAGGGCTGCCAACTGTCGTTGAGCCTAATTGGAGCGGCAAGTTTTAGTTTAGACATACACCAAGGGTCTACTGATTAACCCTATATTTCCTCGGTTTTTGTGAATAATTGATTAAGGTATAGTTGCGCAAATGGTGTGGCTATGCCTTTTTTGTTAAATGTCGATTTAGCAAAGCGGGTTTGGTTCGCCGGATACTTACCTTCACTAACAAAAACAAGAAACAATCATGGCAGATAACAAAGACTTTCAAGACCCGTTTAATGTATTCTACTTTTTAGGATTTTTAGCCGCATTTTTAATGATTCCATTGCTACCAGCAACACTTACGTTGATCCGTGTATTCAATGGTTACGCAACATTCTAGTTAAGCTGTCGTCGCCGATTGGTGATAGCTAACTCAAGGAGGCCACAATTAGCGTTCGAGTTTTAAGCCTCAATATTGCTGGTGGACTTTGTATATTTCTCGCAGTTCTAGGGATAGTTTTGCCCGTTCTGCCAACCACTCCTTTTCTCCTTCTTGCCAGCGCATGCTTCATGCGAAGCAATCCGAAAGTTCATAAATGGATGCATGAGCACAAAACGCTGGGTCCTTTGCTGAACAATTGGTATCAACACGGTGCCGTCACCAAACAAGTTAAAACGCGTGGCGTATTCTTTATCTTGTTGAGTTTTGCGTTATCCATCTACTTTGCCCCTATCATTTGGGTCAAGGCTTTCCTAATTTGTGTACTTGTTATTCTTCTCACATGGTTTATGCGACTTCCAACCCATGAGTTGGTTGCTGACAGCAAAGAAAATCACTACCATTAAGCCAGTGTGCCTGCTTGTATAGCGGGCGTTTATTATTTCAGCAATCAGAGTTATGACTCTCGTTGCAATGAATACCAATCGTACCTTTCCTTAATTCCGAGCGTTGATGTTTGATTCGTTAACGAGAGTTTGGAAAGCGGCCTAATGAAGTGCATAAGATTATGAACACAGAAAAAATCTCTCTGATCAAAGCAAGCATCAAAAGCATTCCTGATTACCCTAAAGCGGGTATTTTGTTCCGTGACGTAACAAGCTTGATGGAAGATCCAGTAGCTTACAAAGCGACTATCGACCTGCTAGCGGAAACATACAAGGACATGGGCTTTACTAAGATCGTTGGTACTGAAGCTCGTGGTTTCCTATTTGGTGCGCCTTTGGCACTTGAGCTAGGTGTTGGCTTCATTCCTGTTCGTAAGCCGGGCAAGCTGCCTCGTCAAACTGTGGCACAATCTTATGAGCTTGAGTACGGCACCGACACTCTAGAAATCCATACTGATGCTATCGTTGAAGGCGATAAAGTGTTGATGGTTGATGATTTGCTAGCAACGGGCGGTACGATTGAAGCAACAACAAAGTTGATTCGTCAGCTTGGTGGTGTGGTAGAACACGCTGCATTTGTTATTAACCTTCCAGAAATCGGTGGTGACAAGCGCTTACAAGGCTTAGGTCTAGAAGTGTTTAGCATCTGCGAATTCGACGGTCACTAATCCTTTTCGGAATTATTCATGAGCTATCTTGCGTTAGCGCGAAAATGGCGACCAACCAAATTCAAAGAAGTGGTTGGTCAAGCCCATGTTTTAACAGCATTAGAGAATGCCCTTAGCCAGAACAGGTTGCACCATGCATACCTGTTCAGCGGTACACGAGGTGTCGGTAAAACGACCATCGGCCGTTTGTTTGCTAAAGGGCTCAACTGTGAAACAGGCATTACCTCAACACCTTGTGGTGAATGTGCAACCTGTAAAGAAATCGATGAAGGTCGCTTTGTTGACCTACTTGAGATTGATGCGGCATCACGTACTAAGGTAGAAGATACCCGCGAGCTTCTGGACAATGTTCAGTACAAGCCTGCACGTGGTCGCTTCAAGGTTTACCTAATCGATGAAGTCCACATGCTTTCTAGGCACAGCTTCAATGCGCTTCTAAAGACCTTAGAAGAGCCGCCTGAGTATGTGAAATTCTTGCTCGCAACAACGGATCCACAGAAGCTTCCAGTGACTATCTTGTCGCGTTGTTTGCAGTTCCACCTTAAGCCGATCAGCGTTGATAATATTCACGAGCAGCTCGATCATATTCTTGAACAAGAAGATGTGACGTCTGAGTCTCGTGCGCTTGGAATGATTGCTCATGCTGCTGATGGCAGTATGCGTGATGCACTAAGCCTTACAGACCAAGCTATCGCATTAGGTAACGGCAATGTCGTAACAGATACTGTTGCTCATATGCTTGGGACACTGGATACCGACCAAGCTATCCACTTGCTTGAAGCGATTAGCAGTAAGCAGCCGCAACAAGCGATGGCGTGTATCCAAAGCCTTGCTGAGAACGGTGTTGAGTGGGACGGTTTGCTGAATCAGCTTGCGACTCAACTGCATCGTCTTGCGATGTTCCAAGCTTTGCCATCTACACTAGATAAGGCACAGCCTGACGCTGAGAAGCTTGAACTGTTGAGTAAGGCACTAAGCCCTCAAGACATTCAGCTTTACTACCAGATCGTATTGAAAGGTCGTGAAGACTTACCGTTATCGCCAACTGCTCGTGTTGGTATTGAGATGGTAGTTTTACGCATGTTGGCCTTTAGACCTGCTGAACAAGCGGTTGCTACTGCAATCTCGACTCAGTCGGCAAGCCCAGCGCCAGTTCCAGCAGCTCAAGCTCAGAACGTTGCTCAGTCAGTGAGTCAACCTGCGCCAATGGCAGCTCCGAGACAGCCTCAGATGCAACAACAGGCGCCTCAACAGCAAGCTATGCAGCAGCAACCGGTGCAACAGGCTCCGCAGCAGAATCCAGCACAGTATTCAGATTCGCAAGGTTACGCTGATCATTCAGGTAACCAAGGTTATCCAGAACAGGATTACCCGCATAGCCAGTATGACGCGCCTCCTGCTTATGATGAGCGTCCAAGCTACGGTGCAGATCAGCCTCAGCAGCAACAAACGAATTATCAAAACCAGAGCCCGGTTCAACAGCCAAGCGTTGCACCTTCTGCTCCGCAAGAGCAGCCGGCGCGTGCAACTTCGCCTGTGAGTGGTTTACGCCACCAATTACGTTCTCAACGTAGAGGCAGCGCGGCAACAGAAAACAAAGGCTCGGCGCCAAAAAAGGCTAAAGCGACACCAGCTAAAACTTCAGTTCTTGATCGAGTTGCTCAGCAACACGGTGGTTCTGAGCGGGTGTCGCCAGCTTCTTTATCAGCCTCTTCGACAGAAAATGTGACCAACGATAATGAACCTTATCGCTGGAAACCGTCTAAACCTGTAGTGAAAGAGGTGAGCAAAGAGCTTACACCTACTCAGATCAAGCGTGCGTTAGAGCATATTAAGACACCAGAAATGGTCGACAAATTGCTTCAAGAGTCGATTGCTCAAGATGAATGGTCCGCCACGATTCAAAAGCTAGAGACAGCCAAGCTTGTTGAACAGTTAGCATTGAACTCAGTGTTTGCTAAAAACGACACATCAATCACTTTAACGTTAAGAGCGAGCCAAGCTCACTTGAATACGGACCGTGCACAGAGTGAATTATTGCAGTCTCTCAATACTGTGCTTGGAGAAGAGTGTCATTTGAGTGTTGAAATCGGTGATGGTGGAGAAACGCCGCTAGAATTACGAGAAAGGTTGTACCAAGGTAAGTTGAAAGACGCGTTTACCGCTTTAGAAAACGATGCCAACGTACAGTTCATTGAAAGACGTTTTGCCGCTGAACTCGACAGAGACAGCGTTCGTCCTATCTAGAACGTTTTCTTGTTTAGTGACCGGCATATCATCCCAGATAAGCAAACCTGAGAACTGAACATCGAGGGGTTGAATCACACTGTTTTAACCCCCATTTAAGCTCGTATAGCTTAATTAATTTTAATAAACCAATTAGACCAGAGAGTATTAACATGTTTGGTAAAGGCGGTATGGGCAACATGATGAAGCAAGCCCAGCAAATGCAAGAGCGCATGCAAAAGCTTCAAGAAGAAATCGCAAATATGGAAGTTACAGGTGAGTCAGGTGCTGGCCTTGTAAAAGTAACGATCACTGGTAGCCACAGCGTTCGCCGTGTTGATATCGATGAAAGCCTAATGGAAGACGATAAAGAGATGCTTGAAGATCTTATCGCTGCTGCTTTCAACGATGCGGCTCGTCGCGTTGAAGAAACTCAAAAAGAGAAAATGGCTAGCGTAACTGGCGGAATGCAACTTCCACCAGGTATGAAGATGCCTTTCTAAGTAACTTATTCTTAAAGGTTAATTCAGGTGGTGGTTTGTGTTGAACAGGCTATTACTTGAACATTAGAACGGTTAAATATGCGTACCAGTCATATGCTGGAGCATTTGATGGAGGCCTTACGTTGTCTACCTGGGGTTGGCCCCAAGTCGGCGCAGCGTATGGCCTTTCATTTGTTACAGCGCGATAGAAAAGGCGGCCTACAATTGGCTGAAGCTCTTAGCCAAGCAATGACCGAAATTGGTCACTGTAATGAGTGCCGTACTTTTACTGAAGAAGATACTTGCCACATTTGTACCAATCCTAAACGTCAGGAAAATGGTCAAATCTGTGTAGTAGAAAGCCCTGCAGACATTGCAGCAATAGAAGCGACTGGCCAATATTCAGGCCGTTACTTTGTATTGATGGGCCACCTTTCACCACTTGATGGTATTGGTCCAAGTGACATCGGTCTCGATGTTTTGGACTACCGCCTGCGTCGTGGTGATATCTCTGAAGTAATCCTAGCGACTAACCCAACAGTTGAAGGGGAAGCGACAGCGCACTACATTGCTGAGCTATGTAATGCCCATGAAGTGAACGCTAGCCGTATCGCTCATGGTGTTCCCGTTGGTGGTGAGCTAGAGCTGGTGGATGGCACCACGCTTTCGCACTCCTTACTCGGTCGTCATAAGATCTAAAAAAGCCGCTTGGTGAAGCATCACTAAGCGGCTTTTTCTTTTATTGCTTTAGACGTTTTTCAGCGCTTAATCTGAACCTCTCACCGCTTTGTATATCATCGCGCCAATCACGGCACCAATAATCGGTGCAACCCAGAATAGCCACAATTGCGAAACGGCCCAATCACCGACAAATACAGCCACGCCGGTACTTCGAGCAGGGTTCACAGAGGTGTTGGTTACAGGAATACTGATAAGGTGAATCAAGGTCAAACAGAGACCAATCGCAATGGGTGCAAACCCAGCAGGCGCTTTTGAATCAGTTGCGCCCATGATCACGAATAGGAATACCATGGTCATGACCACTTCACAGACCAGTGCAGCGGTAAGTGAATAGCCGCCCGGTGAGTGTTCACCGTAACCATTTGAAGCAAAGCCAGATACCGCAGCGTCAAAGCCTGCTTGGCCTGAAGCAATCACGAATAACACCCCCCCCGCGATAATACCGCCAATGACCTGGGCAATAATATAAGGTGCGACGTCTTTGGCATCAAAGCGACCACCGCTCCAAAGACCTATTGTAACAGCAGGGTTGAGATGACAGCCGGATATATGGCCAAT
Source organism: Vibrio sp. 10N.239.312.D08 (assembly GCF_041466145.1). Classification (NCBI taxonomy): domain Bacteria; kingdom Pseudomonadati; phylum Pseudomonadota; class Gammaproteobacteria; order Vibrionales; family Vibrionaceae; genus Vibrio; species Vibrio sp. 10N.239.312.D08. The sequence continues at coordinate 30,271 of NZ_JBFSSD010000036.1, forward strand.
AGCAAAAGCCATGGTGAGTACGGTTAAACCAAACGCGAGGGAAACCCCGAGTAAGCCGATACCTACATCGGGAAAAGCAGCGGCTAAGACGGCACTACCACAACCACCCAACACCAACCAAAATGTACCGAACATTTCTGCGATATACTTATTCATAACTATCCTTATTAATCTTTACCAGTATCAATAAGATAGTTTAGTTCTATCAAAGTTGTGAAATCTTGGGCATATATAAGAAGAAAAGTATTGTTAAGTTATTGCTTCGAGCTCAATAAGGTTATCAAGCGCTTCTTGGTCGGTTTTACCACAAATGACAGGGCAAGCTTTGAATTGGTGACATACCTTCGGGCGTGAAGGTTGACCAAATAATTTGCAGAGATCTTGCTCATTTAATTGGATGCAGCGTACCCCAGCAGGCTTACCATTAGGCATTCCAGGAATAGCAGATGTAATACTTGGAGCGATACAGCATGCTCCACAACCTAGGCGACATTCCATCAAATTAAACTCACTAAATAACAGGGTGCGCGATAGTAGCAAAAAATGATGAGAGTGACAGCTGTTGATTGAATCAAAGAATGAACAATTATTATCCTTGAACTTTTTATGGGCTAGCGGTATAACACGCACCCCAGTAAAAGAGTAAGAAGTAATCCTATGACGAATCCATTTTGGCAAGAAAAGACACTAGAACAGATGACCGAGAATGAGTGGGAATCACTTTGCGACGGTTGTGGTAAGTGCTGCCTACATAAACTAATGGATGAAGATAGCGATGAAGTTTACTACACCAATGTGGCGTGTAGCTGGTTAAACGACAAAACATGTTCGTGTAAAGATTACCCGAACCGCTTCACTTCAGGTGAAGAGTGTTTGAAGCTGACTCGTGACAAGATCGATGAGTTTCACTGGCTACCAGACACTTGTGCTTACCGCCTTTTATCAGAATCTAAGCCGATTCCTGAATGGCACCCGTTGATCACCGGATCAAAAACAGAGATGCATGCAGCAGGTGAAAGCGTTCGTAACAAAGTGGTATACGAAATCGATGTTGTCGATTGGGAAGATCACATCTTGAACCACCCGAACCGCTAGTTAACGAAGACTAGTCAATCACCCGAATAAAAAAAGGCTCACATTTCTGTGAGCCTTTGTCGTATTTAGGAGGGTCCAAATCAATGGACTGTGTCATGGCTAATGTCAAGCAAGCGGTAAGTCTGCAACCACCTGATTGAACGTGATACGAGCATTCTGAGCTTGCTCAGATAACTCGATCTTTTTCGCTTGTGCGGCACTAAGATTACTCTCGGCCTGCTCAAGTGCTTGTTGTAGGTTCTCTGGTAACTCGTGAGTTTCCATTTGTGAACCTTGTTCTAACACATAAGCGCGAATTTCTTTCTTCACTGCGGCAAGTTCTGTGTAAGCAACACGCTCAAGTTCTGCGGCTTCTTGTGCTGCATCTCTTTCTTTCTCAAACTGAGCCAACGCCATACCTTCAGCAGACCAAGGGTCCATGTCTGGCAGTTCTTCGATGTTGATCGTTGGCTCGATATACGCATCTTGATGGCGTAGGTCGAGGTTAGTCGCACGAACCGCTGAAATCATCAGCATCACAGAGATAGCAAGCAGTGGTAAGCCACCAACAATCGCCGCCGTTTGTAGCGTACTTAGACCGCCTAAGAACATTAGAATCGTTGGTAAGAACGACAGAGTAAATGCCCAGAACATACGGTTCCAGCGCATTGGCTCTTCGGTCACGTTATTTTGTACAACAGACGCTAGGATGTATGAGATAGAGTCAAATGTTGTTGCCGTGAAAATGATACACAGCATTGTAAATACAGCGATAACCAGCGTGCTCATTGGTAATTGTGCAAGCATCGAGAAGATAGCTTTGGTTGCGCCTTCCGCATTCAAAATGGCAACGACATCTAGCTCACCAGAAAGCTGCAGTGATAGGCCGTAGTTACCTAAGATCATGAAGAACAGGAAACAACCTAGAGAACCAAAGAAGATCGACCCTGACACCATTTGTTTGATGGTTCTGCCGCGAGAGATACGCGCAACAAACAGACCCATACTCGGTGCAAATACTAGCCACCATGCCCAGTAGAAAATCGTCCAGTCTTGTGGGAAGTGAGTGTTTTCGAATGTACCGTAACCACCAAATGGTTCAGCCCACGTTGCCATCACGAAGAAGTTAGACAGTAGACGACCAATTGAGTCTAAGCCTGTTTCTAACATGAAGATTGTTGGACCCGCGATCAGAACGAAAGCCAGTAGACCCATCGCACCCCAGAAGTTGATGTTACTTAGGATCTTGATGCCTTTTTCCAATCCAGCATAAGATGAGTAAGCAAAAATCGCAGTACACACTAAAAGCACCATCACTTGCGTTAGGTTATTTTTAGGTAGACCAAATAGGTGATTTAGACCTTCAGTGATCAGAGGAGCGGCTAAACCTAATGTTGTTGCAGCGCCGCCTAATAGACCGAAAATGAATAGGATATCAACGATCTTTCCTGGTACGCCTTTACTACGGTGTTCACCAAGAACAGGCATTAATGCGCTTGAAATCTTTAGAACAGGTTGTTTACGTACGTAGAAGAAGTAAGCGATAGGAATTGCCGGGATTAGGTAGATAGACCATGCGATTGGTCCCCAGTGGAATAGGCCGTAGGTCGCAGCCCAGCGTACTGCTTCTTCACTGCCAGGTTCTAGTTGGAAAGGCGGTGATTGGTAGTAGTAAGCCCACTCAATACAGCCCCAATACAAGATACTTGCACCGATACCGCCACAAAATAGCATGGCAGCCCATGATGCAGTTTTAAACTCAGGCTCTTCATCAGCTTCGCCTAGTTTAATTTGTCCCATATCACTGAATACTACGTACACCATAAATGCACAGGCTGCGAGACCTAGAGCAAGATACAGGAATCCGAGTTGATCAGTCATGAATGTTTTCGCAACCGCAATCCAGTCTGCGCCCTGTGCAGGGAACAAAATGAGCGGGAAAACTATCGTGAGTAGGAGTGCTATAGCACCAAAAAAGGTTGGCTTATCGATAAGCTCAAAAGTGTTTTTCACGAGTATTATTCCATTAAAATGAGAGCGGAATTATGGAATGAACTCGTTTTTTAGACCTAATCGGGTCTATTGTCGTAACGATAAATCGCTTTTATTCTAGAGAATGCGATAGGTTGGCAAGGCTAAATGAGTGCGAGAAGAATACCGCCTACGGTTGCCGCTGCGGACAGGTATTGCCCCGCTGAATAAGAACCATCATCTTCTTCTTCAATCTTATCTGGGTGATCCATACCCAAGGCACCATGAGCGAATGACTCAACTTTATCGGTAACTGTCGCGTTTTCTGCTTCGACTTTCTTCGCTTCTTTATCAATTTCTTTTAGGGCAGATAAGAGTGCTTTGCCTTCATCAGAAAGCCTAACCGTATTTTGCTCAACCTTAAGCGGTGTAGGCTTTTCAGCTTCGTTAGCTGAACTCTTAGCGTTCATCTGCGAAGGCGAATACAGCTGAGTATTACTCGTTCCTACTGGCGTCATATAGCTCTCCTTACCTATCCTTAAATATAGTATCGGCAGAGGTGTGAAAAACTTGTGCAATTAATCATCGATAGTGATGTTTTTTTATTCGCACATTACATTTTCGTCTGCTTGGTTAAATCGTCTATTTACTAAGCAAGTCTTGTGCCGATAAGAATGTTTGATTTTAGATAGAGTTAGGATGAATGACGGGAACGTGATCAAGTTGTGACGATGGGCTAATTATCTAGGATTAGCCCATCGACTCTTTAGCTTAGAAGAGTGGTCAACAGATCCTACTCACACTCTAGGCTAGCGCTACGTTTTGACAGATGCTTGTATGCCTTCATTCGGTTCTCTTTCTTTACAAAGCGAGCCGGCGGCGAAAGCACTTCAAGCTGATAATCACCGCTATCCGATGAGATCGCTTCAACCGGGCTGATGATGGCGATTTTTAAATCAGGGTTACGACGTAGAATTGATGCCGCCGTCCCTAAACCACCCTCGGTGTGGAACTTGCCAGCCACGTGAATCACTTGTTTATCAGGGTTTGATGCTAGGTAATCCACAATCGACTCAGCCATGGTTTCGTCCCAGGTAACCTGAGCGGCAAACTGCTTTTCTGTTTGCTCTGGCGTACCGTGATGCATAGAAGCCATGAACTTTTCTTTGTAAGGGCTATCGCCAGTATCCACTTCGGCAGCAATCCATTGGCGTTGCTCGGTCGATAATTGGTCTAGGTAAGGCAATCCTTTACGGCCAATACACTGCACGAATGGCTTTGGTGCATTTGCCGCAATAACATCGACGTCGTTGGCTTTTGCGAACTCAACTAACGCGCGGTAATCACTTTCGTAATTTGGCCAAGCTGCCGCTTGAGACATGAGAATTTGTTCGCCAATTTCGCCGTTTAAGTATTGGTCAAGTGTGGCTTGGTGCTCTCGAGTGAACTGTTCCATTGAAAGCGCAATGTTTGATGTTGCGTTGCGGCGCGCTTTTAAGAAGTCGGTTTGGAAGCGGTGAATGGCAGAATGCGTGTGCCATTCGCCAATTAGAACCACATCAGCGTCAATCAGCTGCTCGGGTAATGCATCGAGAGAAAGTGTTTCGCCTTGTGGAGAAGCGAACTGGTAGTCATAGAATGTGGAAACGGATTCCGTTTGAGCCACTTTTTGAGAAGTGTCTTTTGCAGGTTGACTAGCACAAGCCGTGAGAAGAGTAGCTAATCCGATAAGAATAATACGTTGCATGAAATGCCTCCTTGAAGAACACGCATACTAAAGGAGGCAAGATAAGATTTCAATGCAAACGATAATCAATATCAATTAAATTTGTTTGCGGTACACTCGCAGCATAAAGTCAGCTTCACAGTTGAATTGCTCTGCCTCGGTGAGTTGTAGTTTAAACTCTTCACTCGCCTTCCAAGCAAACGGCGTCATCTGTAGCAGGTCGAATGCATCTGACCCCGATAGTTCCATCATATAGTTTAGTTGCTCTTGATGCTCAAGCGTAAAACCTTCGATCACTTCTGGATCTTCGTCGTGCAAGCGAACGCCATCATAAATTGCATCACGCAGTTGATACAGGTGTCGGCTAGCTGGTGTCACGGTGATCACCACACCATTATCTTTGATGGTGCGTTGTAACTCTTCAGCCTTGCAAGGCGCGTAAATGCGTAGAATTCCGTCTAAGCTGTTTTCAGCAAAGGGTAGGCGATGGCTTGATGCAACTGAGAAGTCGACAGCAGGGTAGCGTTTAGCGGCGTATTTGATAGCAATCTTAGAAATGTCTAGGCCAAAAGTAGCCCCTTTCTTTTCTTGAAGATTCACAGCAATTTCGTTGGTGTAATAACCTTCGCCACAACCAATATCCAATAGGCTAGGCGTCTCTTCTGGTAGATAGCGAGAACACAACGTCACCACCGCTTGGCGCATTGGGTCATAGTGGTTACCTTCAAGGAAGCGACGACGTGCCTGCATCATCTCTTTGTTGTCACCTGGATCTTTTGAGCGTTTGTGGTGCGCAGGCATCAAATTGACGTAGCCTTCTTTCGCTAGGTCGAACTGATGGTTCTTTTCACACTTAAACGTACGATCGTTTTGAGATAAAGGTTGGTGACACAAAGGGCATTGGTAAGTCATGGAGACCTCTAAAGGAGAATAGACAGCGCAAGTGTAACGAGCTAAAACCAAAAAGTAAAAGAGCGACATAAAGCCGCTCAAAAATCGTTTTTTATAACTGTATTTATACGGTTATTGGGCACTAATCACAGTGATCAGTTGGTGGTTTTCACCAGGCTGTAATGTTTTTCCTGCTTCTAGGCTTGGTGCGTGCAGTGTTGATTCAACACATAGCATGGTTAGGTAACCGTCGTCTTGCATGTCGCCCATACCCGCAGCGCCTTCTGCCCACGGGTTCCACAGTACTGCAGAGTTATGACCGTGGTTTTCAACTGTTAGCGTGCGATCCAGCTTCTTGTCAGCAACAAAGATTTGCGCTTCTGGTTGCGTGTAAACGCGGTCAATCGTGTCGGTCAGTACCAGTTCAGATCCACCTTGGCAGTTCTTGCCACCTTGCAGGCTATCAATGTACTCAGCACCCATACCAGTGGTGGTTGTGTTGTGGATATCGCCAACGTTTAGGTAAGTGTGTAGTGCACCAGAGAAAGTCCATGGCTGAGAATCAGTGTTCTTCACGTCCAGCGTTACTTTTAGTTGTTCGCCGATCTCAACATTCAAGCGAGCATCAAACTGATGAGGCCATACTGCTAGCGTCTCTTCGCTTGGCTTCAGACCTAAGCTAACAATCACGCCAGCTTCGCTTTCACGGTGTTCAACCAATTGCCATTCACTTGAACGGGCAAAACCATGTGCTGGTGCTGCAATGCGACCAAACCAAGGCCAACATACTGGAATACCACCACGCAGAGCCGTTTTACCATCGAACTTAGCTTGTTGGCTCATCCAAATTAGGTCTTCTTGACCTTGCGGTTGGAATGACACCACATGGCCGCCAAACAGTGAAATCGCTGCGTTTGCTTTATCGTGGATAACGCGAACCAGTTTTACACCTTCGTGTTCAACGATAGTGACGTTGTCAGAAAGTACCGCCAGTGCAGGTAGAGTAGATAAATCCATTACATGATCCTTCTAAGGAAATTGAATTCAAATGCTGACTAGAGTGATGCTTGTGTTTTCATGAGTAACAAGCAGAGTCAGTATTAGAATTGAATTTTGCGTTTGGGCTATCTTGATGAGCTTAGACAGACGCGGTTTAAAAGATAGCAGGCATTAAAAAGGCGACACTAAGGTCGCCTTTTTCAAAGTCTGCTCAAAACAGCCTTCGCTAATGCTTATCTAAAGCGATTTCTAAAAAGAAATTACTTAGAGATGTGAGCGATTAGGTCTAGAACTTTGTTTGAGTAACCGATTTCGTTGTCGTACCAAGATACAACTTTAACGAATTTGTCAGTTAGAGCAACACCAGCTTTAGCATCGAATACTGAAGTTTGAACTTCACCGATGAAATCTTGTGATACTACTTGGTCTTCAGTGTAACCAAGAACGCCAGCCATTTCGCCTTCAGAAGCTTCTTTCATTGCAGCACAAATTTCTTCGTAAGATGCAGCTTCTTTTAGGTTAACTGTTAGGTCAACTACAGATACGTTAGCAGTTGGTACACGGAAAGCCATACCAGTTAGAAGGCCGTTTAGTTCTGGAAGAACAACGCCTACAGCTTTAGCAGCACCAGTTGAAGATGGGATGATGTTTTGAGAAGCACCACGGCCACCGCGCCAGTCTTTAGCAGAAGGGCCATCTACAGTTTTTTGAGTTGCTGTAGTAGCGTGAACTGTAGTCATAAGACCAGACTCAATGCCCCACTTATCGTTAAGTACTTTAGCGATAGGTGCAAGACAGTTAGTAGTACAAGAAGCGTTAGAAACGATGTCTTGACCAGCGTAAGATGCTTGGTTAACGCCCATTACGAACATTGGAGTTGCATCTTTAGAAGGACCAGTAAGAACTACTTTCTTAGCGCCAGCAGTGATGTGCTTACGTGCAGTCTCGTCAGTTAGGAAAAGACCAGTTGCTTCAGCAACTACGTCTACGTCGATAGCATCCCACTTAAGGTCTTCTGGGTTACGCTCAGCTGTAACACGTACAGTTTTACCGTTAACGATTAGGTTACCGCCTTCAACTTCAACAGTACCGTTGAAACGGCCGTGAGTTGAGTCGTACTTAAGCATGTATGCCATGTACTCTACGTCGATTAGATCGTTAATACCTACTACTTCGATGTCTGCACGCTCTTGAGCTGCGCGGAATACGAAACGGCCGATACGGCCAAAACCGTTAATACCTACTTTGATAGTCATTGTAGTTGCTCCACAACTTAATTTCTGATTAAAGATAACTGGTAGTAAAATTACAGAATCCAGTATACATCTGCAATAGATAATCCGACTTAACTTGTTTAATGTCAAAAAAAAGCGACGCTTTTCTTAACAATTGGGTGTAAGTGATTGAAAATTGACCATTGCAAGTGGCTCTGTACCCTTCCAGTTGGGTAAAATACCCCTAAATGATGATTCACTTATGAGTGTATATGTACAATGTTTCCTGGTGAGAAAGTATGTGCTACAAAACGACTCATATGCAAGCCTTTATAGAAAAAAGTAAATATAATAACTGAGAATGTGGAGAGATATTAACGTGATTCAAAAGGGAGGAAATATGATAAAGCCTGATGAATACTGGCGTGAGCGCCTAACGGACGACGAATTTTCAGTGTGTCGTGAGCGTGGTACTGAAGCCCCATATAGCGGCAAGTTACTGCACAACCATAAGACTGGCGTCTATAGCTGCACATGCTGTGAAAGCCCTTTGTTTCTGTCGGATAACAAATATGACTCTGGGTGTGGTTGGCCAAGCTTTGATGCCCCAGTGAATGATGAAGCAGTACGCTATATAGAAGATCTAAGTCACGGAATGAAGCGTGTAGAGATCCGTTGTACCGCCTGTGATAGCCATTTAGGTCACGTTTTTCCAGATGGCCCGAAGACCACAGGTGAACGGTTCTGTGTTAATTCAGTGTCGTTAATTTTCAACAAAAATGACGAAAGTACGAAATAACTTGTAACTATTGTCTAATCCTTACAGGTCGCATTTGTCGATTTAGGAATGCTGAAACGCCCAAGATTTCAGATTTAACTCTAGTACAAATAAAAACAGCTACCAAAAAGGTAGCTGTTTTTATTTGAAAGCAGGTGAATAAGAAGCTTAAGTAAGAACACTATAAATGAAGCGATCAGTAACTCGGGACGATTGAAGGGCTGTAAATTCCATCCTCAATCGCTTCGACGATGTTATCTGCGTCTTTATTTAGCTTCTTATAGGTTGCCTTGTCGAAATGGTACAACACCGTGAGCTCGGCTTCAGAAGCAATCGGCACGTCAAAGTCTTTGGCAACCATTGCCCAAACGTACGCTTTTTCCATATGTCCCAGGCTGTGGTTGATACTGGCCATCGACTTGAAGATTTCAGTGTTGGCTACCGAGCCATTAGAAAGCGTTAGCGCATTATTGAGTAGCTTAAGTGTCTTTATATGATTGCGGGTGGTATAGAAGGTTGCCAAGGCATATTGCATCTCAGCTGTGTTTAACGCTTCAGAGCCTTCTAGTTGTAGGAAACTGCGTCTGGCATTGGTGTCCCCAGTTTGCGACCACAAGAAGTAAAGCGTTTCCGGTGTATCAGATTTCGATAGCTCATCAACAATGCGCTCAGACTCTTCGATACTGTGCATTAAAGAGGTAAAGCGACGCTCTTGCAGCTTAGATTGATCGATCGTTTCGATCTGTGCCGCGAGCTCTAGGCACTTTTTGTAGGCAGTGACTAATTCGAATTCTTTAATTTTGTTGATTTCGGTGGGTTGCTTCTGAACTTCAAATCGATGCCAGATGAGGTCGGTACGTGCGACACGACATTGCCCATCGTTCATGTTCAATTGTTCACACTGAAGACCCGGATTGCTTTGGCACAGTTGATCGGTATTTTTGTTCCCTTCAAGACACCCAACCAGAGTGAAAGGCAATAGGCTAATCGCCAACCATTTCATAATTTTCATATTCCTTCACTTGTGATCAGATGCACTTATTATTGGTCAGGTTCTTGACTCAATTCTGTTACGGGTTATTTTCTGGTGAAAATTGTTAAAACTAAGGCTTTACCATGGATGCAGAACAACTTCTTAGCGCAATGACACCCGAGGTCTACGAACGTTTAACCTACGCAGTTGAAACGGGTAAATGGCCAGAAGGTACGGCGCTCTCAAAAGAACAGCGCGACTCGTGTATGCAAGCGGTTATGTTATACCAATCTAAACATAACTCTGAAGCTCAACATATGACAATTGCAGCTGGTGGTGAGATTAGCTTTAAATCTAAGTCTGAACTAAAGAAACAGTTTAAGTCAGATCAAGAAGACATTGTTAGGGTTAACCCGAATCATTAAGCTTAAATTACAACAAAGGGGTGGCAATGTGCCACCCCTTTTAGTTTAACTCGTTTATTTATAAGCAATAAAACGATTTAGTTCACGTTAAGCCGCCGTTACTTTCATAGAATAACTGGCTTTAACGTGAATCCTTGAACAGGTTATAAGCTCATCTCACCGCGCAATACTTGTTGCATCTGAGCCTTCACTTCTTCGTAGCCTAGGTTTTGGCTTAATAGATAATGCAACTTCGCCAGTGCCGCTTCTGGTGTCATATCGTAACCACTCACCACGCCCGCTTCTGCTAGTGCACAACCTGTCGCGTAACCACCCATGTTGACTTTACCAGCCAAACATTGAGTTAGGTTCACCACAATAACACCGCGCTCTGAGGCATCTTTCAGGTGCTGAAGCAGTTCTGGGTTTTGTGGTGCGTTACCCACACCGAAAGTAAGCAGAATCATCGCGTTAACAGGTTGTAATAGCGTGTTACGGATAACTTCGTGTGAGATGCCTGGGTACATTGTGATTACGCCGATAGGTTGCGGAGTAATGTTATGAACCTTGAAAGCACCTTTAGGTTGTTCGTTTACCTTTACGTTATTGCTAAGTTGGATATTGATACCCGCTTCTAGCAATGGATTCAGGTTTGGAGACGTAAACGCATTGAAGCCATCTGCGTGTGATTTTGTGCTGCGGTTACCACGCATCAACTTGTTGTTGAAGAACAGTGTCACTTCGTTGATAGGGTAGTTTGCGGCAATGTGTAGCGCATTCAGCAGGTTTGCTTGTCCGTCTGAACGAAGCTCTGCTAGTGGGATCTGAGAGCCCGTAACAATCACAGGTTTGCCGAGGTTTTCAAGCATGAAAGACAGTGCAGAGGCAGTGTAAGCCATAGTGTCTGTGCCATGCAGGATAACGAAACCATCGTACTTATCGTAGTTCGCGCGAATGTCATCAGCGATAGTCTGCCAATCAAGTGGCGTCATATCTGAAGAGTCCATTAATGGAGAGTATTCGTGAATGGTGTACTTAGGCATCTCTGGGCGATGGAATTCAGGCATGCCAGCTAGCTGCTTATCCATGAAACCTGCGACTGGAACATAGCCGTGGTCAATAGACTTCTGCATGCCAATTGTGCCGCCGGTGTACGCGATATAGATGTGTTTTCTTTCCATGGCGATTAATACTTAGTGTGATGTAGGGAACAGGGGGGCGATTATAGCGAATTATCATGCAATAAAAAGAGGCACCTCACACAGAGGTACCCCTTAGTCATTGAGTTATTGGCTCAACTTATTGAACTTGGCAATTTAAGCAGAAAGCGTATCGGCCTTGTGGGTCGTTAAAGCTGCCTAACAGCTGGCTATCTTGAGCTAACTGCTGAGTAACAGGCTGTAAACTGCTTGGTATCATCGATTGAATATCTAGGCCTATCGACATCTGAACTTGGTTCATAAATTCTTGAATAAATTGTTCAGTGGCCGAAAGTGGCTCTTCTACCCAGTAGATGTTGTAGCTTTCAAGCTCTGCAAGTGAAGCCGCAGCTGCAACCGCATCATCGAAATCACCAATCTCATCGACTAAGCCTTTCTGAATCGCATCTTGACCTGTCCAAACTCGACCTTGAGCAATCTTGTCGACAGCATCGACTTCCAGACCGCGATTTTCTCCAACTAGGCTGATGAATCGGCGGTATCCGTTTTCAATGCCCATTTGGAACGCGTCTTTCGCGCCATCGCTAAGTCCAGTTGTAATACCAAGACCTGAGAAAGGTGAGGTGCCAACGCCATCAGTGTAAACACCAATATCGTTCAACCCTTTTTCGAAGGTGGTGATAACACTGAAGATACCAATTGAACCCGTTAGTGTGGTTGGCTGAGCTAGGATCTTATCCGCACCCATCGAGATCCAGTAACCACCCGAAGCAGCAAGGCTCGACATCGACACAACAACCGGTTTACCCGCTTGCTTGATCGCTTCTATTTCATTACGGATAACTTCAGAAGCAAAGGCACTGCCACCTGGGCTATCGACACGAAGTACAACCGCTTTCACTTTATCGTCGTTACGTGCTTGGCGCAGTAGGGCTGCTGTGGTATCGCCGCCAACGGTGCCACGTGGTTGCTTGCCATCCATAATTGCGCCGCTCGCTACAATCACGGCAACGTCGTGTGATTCACTAGTCATGTTTGGAAGCATGGTTGTACGGTATTCGTAGTAACCAAACGCGTTGTAGCTGTCTTGGCCGTCACTGCCGAAAACATCGGCAAGCTCTAGTCGAACTTGCTGGCGTGTCGCTAGCTCATCCACTAAGCCAAGTTTCTCGGCCAGTTTTGCAATGTCACCGTCCACAGACTCAAGTTCTTTCAAGAAGGTGTCCATGCTTGGGTTCAGTGTCTTAGCGTCTATTTGACGGTTGTTGCTGACGTCATCAACGTACGCACCCCATAGTTGGCTTAACCAACGAGAAGCGGACTCTTTCGCTGCGTCTGACATGTCATCACGAATGAAAGGCTCAATAGCTGACTTATAAGTGCCCACACGGAACACGTGCGTGTTTACGTCTAGTTTCTCTAACAACGTTTTGTAGTAAAGCGAGTAAGCGCTATAGCCTTTAAGAAGAACCCCACCATCTGGTGATAGGAAGACCTTAGTTGCGTAGCTGGCTAGGTAGTATTGGCTTTGGTTGTAAAAGTCACCCACCGCATAAATCGGTTTGCCTGTTGCTTTGAACTCATTCAATGCTTTAGCAATGTAGCGTAGCTTGGTCAGGTTGGTTTCTGGCAGCTCTTTGAGAGCTAAAACGATACCAGTAACCTTGTCATCGTCTTTTGCGTAGCGAATCGTTTCAACGATATCAAACAGGATGTTCTCTTTTGGAAGGTCTTTGCCAAGTAGTGAACCTGTGACCGAATCCATCGGATTGATATAGCGGCTTTGTTCCACAATAGGGCCAGACAGATTAAGCACTAAAGCCGAATCCTGAGGAACCGTCGGTTGAGCCGTATCTGAATGGAAGTACACAAAGTAGATGATGGCGATACTGAGTAAAAAGACTAGGTTAACCAGCGCAAGACGTACAAACGTAATGAGCTTCCAAATCCCTTTAAAGAACATGCCTATAAATTTGAATATTTTTTTCATTCTGTCTCCGCAGTGAGATCACGTCGCTTTAACAAGCCGTAGTACCATTAATCTCAATAATATGAACTGCTTAGTATCCTACGATAATTCCCAAGCTCAAACTACACCAAGAATTGTTAATCGATATATATTCTCATTAAGTGTAGTCAAATTAAGGGCTTCTGAACGATTAATACGTGCAGCATTATGATCGGTGTTACAAAAATGTAAACGGTTGTTTGAACTTTTGGTAATTGAACTATACTGTGGTCAGACCACAAGGATAAAATAATAGAAGTGATGTCTGCCATGTACCCACATTTACTTGAACCACTCGATCTTGGATTTACCCAGTTACGTAACCGTGTATTGATGGGATCAATGCATACAGGTTTAGAAGAAAATAAAGAAGGTCTCCACAAACTCGCTGCATTTTATGAAGAGCGAGCAAAAGGAGGCGTTGGTCTTATTGTTACTGGTGGTTTCTCTCCTAATTTACGTGGCAGATTAACCCCATTCAGTGCTGAATTCAGTAAAGTAAAGCACGCTAAAGCGCACCAAGTTGTTACCGAAGCCGTCCACAAGCACGGCGGTAAAATTGCGCTTCAATTGTTGCATGCAGGTCGTTATGCGATGCACCCATTTGCGCAAAGTGCGTCTGGCATTAAAGCGCCTATCGCTAAGTTCGCTCCAAGTGAGATGAGCCCTCGTCAGATTAAAAAGACCATTGGTGCCTTTGCCAACAGTGCCGAACTCGCCCAAGTCGCGGGTTACGACGGCATTGAGATTATGGGATCTGAAGGTTACTTGATTAACCAATTCATCTGTAAACGTACCAATATGCGTTACGACGAATGGGGCGGTTCTTATGAGAAGCGCATGCGTTTCCCGCTGGAGATTGTTAAATCGATTCGCGAAGCAGTGGGTGACGACTTCATTATTATTTTCCGACTGTCGATGCTGGATTTGGTTGAGCAAGGCAGCACGTTTGAAGATGTTGTTCTTTTGGCTCAGAAGCTAGAAGAAGCGGGCGTGACTATCATCAATACCGGCATTGGTTGGCATGAAGCTCGTGTTCCGACTATCGCGACGCAAGTGCCACGAGGCGCATTCTCATGGGTAACTGAAAAAGTGAAACCATACGTGTCGATCCCAGTGGTGACATGTAACCGAATCAACACGCCAGAAGAGGCCGAACGTATCCTCAGTTCAGGACAGGCCGACATGGTATCAATGGCTCGTCCATTCTTGGCAGACCCAGACTTTGTTAATAAAGCCGCTCAAGACCAAGCACAGTTCATCAATACCTGTATCGGCTGTAACCAAGCCTGTCTTGATAACGTGTTTAAGGGTAAGCGAGCGAGCTGTTTGGTTAACCCACGCGCTTGTTACGAGACTGAAATTGTTGTTCAACCAGCTCAAGCGACTAAGACCATTGCCGTAGTCGGCGCAGGCCCTGCAGGTTTAGCTTGTGCGACGACGTTGGCGCAACGTGGACACAAGGTTGACTTGATTGAGAAAAATGACCGTATCGGCGGCCAGTTTAGGTTGGCAATGCAGATCCCGGGTAAAGAAGAATTCAGAGAAACGATTCGTTACTTTGCTAACCAAATCGACGCATCAGGCGTGAACCTGAAACTGGATACTGAAGCAACGTTTGAGATGTTGTTGAAGTACGATGAAGTGGTGATGGCTGCGGGTGTTGAACCAAGAAAGCTCGATATTGAGGGCATCGACCAAGAAAACGTGGTCGACTACCAAACCTTGATTCGCGAAAAGACACCAGTAGGCGAAAAGGTCGCAATTGTTGGTGCTGGTGGTATTGGTGTCGATGTGGCAACCATGCTAACCGAGCCTACTTCTCACAGTTTAGATGACTGGCTGCATGAGTGGGGCATCGATAAGAATATGGAACACCCAGGCGGACTTTACCCTTACCCTGATTCATTCAGTGACAAAACGGTTTGGGTGATGCAACGTAAAGCGGGTCGTGTTGGTAAAGGTCCGGGCAAGACTACTGGTTGGATTCATAAGCGCACGCTAGAAAAACGCGGTGTAAACCTTTTAGGCGGCGTAAGCTACAACAAGATTGATGATAAAGGTCTGCATATCAGCGTCGGTAAGAAAGAGCAGGTGCTCGATGCTGACTCGGTTATCGTATGTGCAGGTCAGGTGTCAGTTCGTCCATTTGAAGATATGTGGCAAGAGTTTGGTGGCAAACTGCACGTGATAGGCGGCGCCGATTACGCCGGTGAATTGGATGCAGTACGCGCAATTCGTCAAGGTGTTGAGCTAGCGATTAAGTTATAGAATCAGCTATCAAACTGTAATCTTATCGGTAGATGTTGTTAATTAATTTGCTGAGTTAGATTTTGAACAAGGCTCCTAAGTCATAGATTTAGGAGCCTTTATTGTTTCGAATCTAGCCTAAATGGACAGCCGTTGAGATTTATTATCGTTTGTATTCTGTGCTAAAGTTCAAGTATACAAATAATAAAGAAATAGTAAGGACTTCAAATGGATGCTTTGGATCTATTGCTCAACAGACGCTCAATCGCAAAACTCTCTGATCCGGCACCTGAAGGTGTGGCGTTAGAAAACATCATCAAAGCAGGGCTGCGTGCTCCAGACCACGGAGCACTAACACCTTGGCGCTTTGTTATCGCACAAGGTTCAGGCCTACAAAAACTTTCAGACATCTTGGTGCGCGCCGCTGAAGCGGATGACAGCGAAGAAGCGGTTATCGAGAAAGTAAAAAAAGCGCCGTTTCGAGCTCCAATGGTGATCACCGTGATTGCCAAAGTAACTGAGCACGAGAAAGTGCCTGCTATCGAACAACACCTCTCTGCAGGTTGCGCGGCACAGGCGATGCAAATGGCTGCAGTTGCACAAGGTTTCCAAGGCTTTTGGCGTTCAGGTAAATGGATGTTCCACCCAGAAGTACACCAAGCATTTGGCCTAGAAGGCGACGATGAAATTGTTGGCTTCCTATACCTAGGCACTCCGGGCTGTACGCCAATGAAGGTACCAGAACGCGACTTCTCTAAGTTTGTTGAGTTCTTATAAAGAAAGCAGAAGCTTGAATAGTGGAATGCTAACTGTATAAACAACCAGTTTTTCTTGATTTATTAGAGCCACATTAGATAATGTGGCTCTAATTGTTTGTAGCATCTGGAAAAACATGTCTCGCCTTATTATTGCTGAAAAACCAAGCCTCGGCCGCGCGATTGCCGCCGCACTACCTAATCCACAGAAGAAAGACCAAGGGTTTATCAAATGTGGTAATGGGGATGTGGTGACTTGGTGTATTGGACATTTATTGGAGCAGGTTGAGCCAGATGCTTATGATGATCGTTATAAGAAGTGGAATTTAGCCGATCTTCCTATTCTGCCAGAGCAATGGCAACTAAGACCTCGTAAGACGTCAAGCAAACAGCTCTCGGTGATCCGAAAGCTATTGAAGGACGCTACCCAAATTGTCCATGCGGGTGACCCGGATAGAGAAGGGCAGCTGCTGGTGGATGAAGTGATCGATTACTGCAAAGTCTCTAAGGCTAAGAAAGAGTCGATGGACAGGCTACTGATCAGCGACTTGAACTTACCTGCCGTAAAACGTGCACTTTCTCAAATGCGCAGCAACCGTGACTTTATTCCGCTTTCTATTTCCGCATTAGCGCGCTCTAGAGCCGATTGGCTGTATGGCATGAACATGACTCGTGCTTATACCTTACTCGGTCAAAAGGCTGGCTACCAAGGTGTGTTGTCGGTCGGGCGAGTACAAACGCCTGTACTTGGTTTGGTGGTAAGGCGCGATGAAGAGATCGAAAACTTTATTCCGAAAGATTACTTCACTTTGCACGCTTTGATCCCTTATCAAAATCACGGCCAGAGCTTTGATATTCGTGCGCGTTGGAAGCCAAGCGAAGCATGTAAACCATGGCAAGATGAAGAAGGGCGCGTGCTCAATCGAAAGCTGGTTGAGAATGTGGCTAACCGAATTGCGAATCAACCCGCGACGGTGACGGAATCAGAGCAAAAGCAAAGTAAACAAGCTGCGCCACTGCCTTACTCGCTGTCAGCCTTGCAGATTGATGCGTCTAAGCGTTTTGGTATGAGTGCTCAACAGGTGTTAGATACGTGTCAGTCATTGTACGAGAAACACAAACTCATCACTTACCCACGTTCTGATAGCCGCTATCTACCTAAAGAGCACTACTCACAAAGAGAGTCGGTCGTGGATGCTATCGCTAACAATGCCAAAGAGCTGCAAAGTGGTGCTCAAGGCGCGGATCTTTCACTTAAATCAAAAGCATGGAACGACAGCAAGGTTGATGCTCACCACGCGATTATTCCTACTCCGAAGAAATCATCGGTGAATGGTTTGTCTGCTAATGAGATGAAGATCTATCAGCAAATCGCTCGCCAGTATCTAATGCAGTTCTACCCACCTGCGGTTTTTGCTGATGCTAAGCTGGTCTTTGATATTGCTGGTGGTGTGTTCATCGCAAAAGGGCGTCAGCTTATCAACCCGGGTTGGAAGGTGTTGATGGGCAAAACAGATACCGAAGAGAAAGGTGATGGCACGGATACGGTTCCTCCATTGGATAAAGGTACCGTGTTGACGTGTCGTGAAGGCGTGATTGGCGATAAGAAAACCGAACCACCAAAGCACTTCACGGAAGCTACATTGCTTCAAGCGATGACAGGTATCGCGCGTTTTGTTGCGAACAAAGACCTTAAAGCCATTTTGAAAGAGACCGATGGCCTTGGCACAGAAGCAACCCGTGCAGGCATTTTAGATACTCTATTCAAAAGGCACCTGCTAACGCGCCAAGGTAAGAGCATTCACAGTAGCCCTGCGGGCAGAGGCTTGATTTATGCCTTACCTGAGGATTCTACCTTTCCAGACATGACGGCACATTGGGAACACCAGCTGCAAGGTATGGCAGAACGAAATCAAGCTTATCAGCCTTTCATGCAAGCGTTAGAAAGCAAGATTGATGGTTTGATGGGCAAGGTAAAAACCGGCGAAGTTCCTGAATCTCTGCGTCATCTTCCTAAAGTCGAAAGACCGGCTTTTAAACGTCGTAAAGGCGGTGGTGCGAAGAAGTCTTATGCCAAGACAGGTACCTATGCTAAAAAAGGTACTTCCGCTAAAAAGAGCACCAAAAGCTAAGACTTATTGAGTTAAGGATTAACGTCCGACTTTACGGCCACAACGTTTAAACAGTTGCTGCCAATAGTCAACATGGCGACGAGTAGATGATCGAAAGGCTTGATGTGCATCTTGGATGGGAAAGTAATAACTGTGCAGTTCAGGTTGCGCGTCAAACATTCCTAGTTGCGGGGCTATGTGCTGATAGTAGCCATCCAGTTGCGCCATGTAAGGCTGAACCTTACCTATGTATTGTTGCTCGAACACATTGTTGAGATAGCGGAACTTAGTGGTGTCTCGTTGTTTACCACAGATGATCTTGTCATCAAAAGTTGTCAGCTGTTTGGTGATGGTATCAAGCTCAACTGACGCCCGAGCGAGCGAGTAGTATAAATCCCCAAGGGTCGAACTCTTCTCTAATACTTCTTGAACCTCAGTGGTTTTGCCGGAAACGAGCGATGTGTTTAACGCTTGATTGATGTGTTCTAACGCATCACTGGTTTGTCGTACCTGATCGCCTATATCAGCGCGTAACCACTGACTACCCCGCATTTGTGACTGCATAGCATCGCTGGCATAGATGAGATTCCATTGATGCAGTGGAAACTGTGCGAGTTTCTGTTGCTCAATTTCTCTTAGTAATTCTACGATCTCTGGGTCTAATTCATTACTGGATAAACACTTGCCCACGCCTTCAAGTAGCGCGACTTGATAATCGTAATTACGAAACTCATCCGCGACCTTGCCCAGAACCGAATTTCTTTCTGCAATCAGATTGAACAATCCACACTGACGAAGCTGGTAGCTGTCGATGAGGCCGATAGAGAGTGAGGGCACGTCAAGCAGCAGTTCTCGTTTTCTCGGTAGGCTTTCAAATTCCCATTCCTCTATTATCTCGTCAGCATCTTGTACTCTGGCTATCTTTGTTTGATAGTCGTCGAACAAGTCGCCGGGGCCATCACTGAAACAGCCAGCTAGCATCACTGTTAGACAAAACAGCGTTGAGTGCTTAACTAGGTTTGAGAGATGCCCTGCATTCATCTGTGGATTACCAGTCAATTTCGCTGCCATCGAAATTGAAGAAGTGACCACTCACTTCGGTATTCGCTGACTCGATGACTTCAATCAGGCCGGAAGCTGAAGTGTCGGTGTCGATCAGAGCATTAGGGCCACCCATTTCAGTCTGCACCCAACCTGGATGCAGTGCTAACACCGTAAAGCCATCATCGGTTAAGTCGTTGCTTAGGCTCTTCACCACGGAGTTTAGAGCGGCTTTAGAGGAGCGATAGATGTAACCGCCGCCTGAGGTGTTCTCTGACATACTGCCGACTCTAGAGGATAAACAAGCGACCTTTTTGATATCGCTGTCTTTGAGTAAAGGCAATAGCGTTTCGACAAGCTTTAGTGGAGCGATGGTGTTGACTTCGAATACACGACGCCACTCTTCAACATCGGTATTACCCAGCCCGTAGCCTTTAGGGCCATAGTAGCCAGCGTTGTTGATCAAGATATCAATCGACTCTATTTGCGAAGGGAGTTGGCTTACTGCTTGGTAATCGGTTATCTCTAATTGAATACAGGTAAGGTTGGTGTTGTGGTCTGCGAGTGAGAGCAGTTCTTTTGCTGAATTGTCATCACGATAAGTCGCGTACACCTTGTGATTACTTTCCAAGTATTGTCGAGTCAGGCTTAAGCCAATGCCGCGGTTCGCTCCAGTAATAAAAATAACGCTCATGGTGATTCCTTTTCAGTTCAATTAGTTAAGTTTGATGGCTTAACACGAGAAAATCAACGCTCCACCAACTGGCCATTAGCATTCCTACAAAAATCATTACTGCTGCCGCTGAGCCGCAGATCACCCCAAAGATGAGTATTACGTTTTTCATTATGGTCTCTACTTTAGAATTAATAATAATGATAACCATTATCATTAATTAAGGTTGTCGCCAAGTTTGAGGCTGTTATGATTTTGAGAAAGATACGCAATTAGCCTGATTATGATTCCTTTAATTTACCACCCAATCTATTCACAGTTACCTTTACCAGAAGGTCATCGCTACCCAATCAACAAATATCAGTTGTTGCATAGTGCTGTTGAGGCGCTGATGAATAGCGAACCTCGATGGAAGTGCAAGTTTGAAGTGTGCCAACCAACGCCGGTTTCGGTTGAGCAAGTAAAACAGGTACATGATAGCGAATATGTTGATTTGCTCGTGTCTGGTAAGTTACCTGCAGCAAAGATGAGACGTATCGGTTTCCCGTGGAGCGAGCAACTTATCGAAAGAACACTCTACTCAAGTGGTGGAACCTGCTTGGCCGCTGAAATGGCAATAGAGACTGGTTTAGCGATTCATTTGAGTGGTGGTTATCATCATGCGCATCATGATTTTGGCAGTGGCTTTTGTTTGTTGAACGATTTGGTTTTAGCGGCAAAACACGCGCTGACCTTTGAACATATCGATAAAGTGCTGATCGTTGATAGCGACGTTCATCATGGTGATGGCACAGCAACTCTTTGTCAAGACAACGACGACATCATTACTCTGTCGTTCCACTGCGATAAAAACTTCCCTGCACGAAAGCCGCTATCCGATTTAGATGTGCCATTAAGTCGTGAAACAGAAGATGAAGAGTTCCTACGTTGTTTTGAACAAGTCACTAAGTTAGCGATTGCTCACCATCAACCTGATCTGATTATTTATGATGCGGGGATAGATATTCATCAAGACGATGAACTGGGTTATTTGAATGTCTCGACACAAGGGATATTTGAGCGCGACTGTTTCATGATTGAATTAGCGAAATCAGAGTCTATTCCGATGGCTTGCGTAGTCGGTGGCGGGTACCGCACTAAACACCAAGATCTGGTGCCGATTCACATGCAGCTGTTAAAAGCGGCCTATCATGTTCACGGTTAACCTCTCAAATTAGCGCCTGATAGCTCATTGAAATGATGGTGTGAAATAAGCGTATCTTGCACCATAAAAGACACGCTTGCACCATTGTGATTCATATAAAGTGCTTTTTTATTAATTAGTTACGTATTTGTGTGATTAATTGTGGTCTGTAAATTGCTTTACCCATGTGTCTATAAAAACACAAGGGATAAAAATGAACCTGACGGACAAGGAACGTAGTTGGCTTAATTGGTTTGGCGCAACAGGAAAACTGGCTATGCGCAGAGCTTGTTTCCTCAATCGAAGTAGGACGGAGGAGCTTGAACAAGCTTTTGAAAGTATTGCTCACACGCGAGTTCAACTTCTGCATAACTGGGTCAAGAATCAATGGGACTTTTTAGAAGACTCTGCTGTTTATTTGGCAAGTCGAACGGAAGAGCAAGCACAGGGGACGTTATCTAGCCTTCTTAAACGCAGTACGGATTTTTCTGAGTTGGCGATCGTCGATGCTAAGGGGATAGCACAAGCATCGAGTTATCATGAGCATGTAGGGGTTAACCTTGGAGACAAGAAGGCTTTAGTTGAAGGGGCTTCAAAGCGTTATCTGCATGGGCCGTATATGGATCAGCGCACGTTGAACGTAGGGGCTTCGAGTTCATCGTTTCATGACCAAGTAACGCTGATGTTTTATGTCCCCTTTTCTCGGGATGAAGGGGCGCCGCAATTCCTATGTGGTCGTGTTCCAAATGATGTTATTGGTGACATTATTCAAAGAGAAGCGGGGCATATTTATAGCGAGTCGGGTGATAACTATATCTTTATGGTCGACTCCATTCATGATCCTCATACTCAGCCGGGTGTTGCGCTCTCTCGTTCTCGCTTTGAAGATAATACCTTTTCACACGGCGAGAACTTAAAGCAAGGGGTTCATACTGATTGGGGAACGGTTAAGATCCAGCACCACACCGAATTTGAGATTCGCTTTACAGACCCAGCCACTAATCAGCTTCACCCAGGCGTAAGAGAAACCATTAAAAATGGCAATAACTTGTTTATTGGTTATCCGGGGTATTCTGACTATCGCCACATACCCGTTATTGGCAAAGGTATCACTTTTCAATTGGATGGTTCACCAGATACCTTTGGCATGATGTGTGAGTCCGATTTAGAAGAGGTCTACAGAGACCGAAGTCTAAGTTATACCTTATCTAAGCACTTTATCAGCTGCATGCTACTGCCTCTATTTGTTCCATTACTGTTTGCCAACCTTTATACACTCACACCTTTTATGCAGAGTGGCATTATGTTCGCTTGCGCGTTGCTTTCATTGGGCTTATTCCGTTTAGTTAGCGCCAAACCACTAGCGAAGAAGATTCATGAAATGACCGGGGTAATGCAGACCTTAGCTGAAGGTGATGGCAACTTAAGTCGGAGACTTGATCCCACCACATTCAGTCATAATGAACTTGGCAACTTAGGGCGCTGGACTAACAGTTTTATCGACAATTTAGATAACACGGTGAGTGAGTTGATCCATGCGAGTCACGAAGTTAGAGAGGTTTCGGAATCGATGTTTCGTCGCAGTGTCGTGATGAAGCAAACCAGTGATGATGCATCACAAGCGTTAAGCAATATGCTTCAGTTGAGTCAGTATCAACAGAGCGAAATTACTCATGCGAGTGTCTCAGCAACGCAAATGGACACGGTGATGAAACAAGCCGTCCTGAGCGCAGAGAAGGAGTACAATCAGTCCGTCGAAGGCATGGAGATTGTTCGCAATATCGTAGAAAGCTCGGCGCATAGCGTGAATGAGGTGAATAATGAAATGACTAAGGTGTCTGACATTATAGATATCATTACTGACATTACCGCGCAGACTAACCTTTTGGCCTTGAATGCGGCCATTGAGTCGGCAAGAGCAGGTGAACACGGGAGAGGGTTCTCTGTCGTCGCTTCTGAAGTAAGAACTCTGGCTGACCGAACTTCACAAGCTGCTAACCATATTAGTGACCTAATGAAAGAGCTGCATAGTAAGTCTCGCAGTGCTGTTGAGTCCATGGAGCGAGGTGTCGAGAATGTGAGTAAAGGAAACTTAACAGTCGACTCAAATGCTCGCAGTGAGCAAATTCAATCAGCGGTGAGTGACCTCTTTACCACGATGTCTAACTTAGATGAAAACAGTCAGAAAAATGGACAAACGGCAGATAAAGCCCAACGTTCAATATCTGACTTACAACTGTCTACTAAGCAACTCGCACGTCGAGTGTCCTTGATGGGCAATGCATTGAGCCGTTTAGACCAATTGATTGGGCGTTTTGAAGTGAGCCGAAAGGTGGCGTAGTGGAAAATACGTAAGTTCTTTACGCAAACGCCAGATACAAAAAAGCCGCTGATTTCTCAGCGGCTTTCTTTAAAGTGGTGGAGGGATAGGGATTTGAACCCTAGAACCGCTATTAACGG